>JAGDAM010000120.1 GCA_017959485.1 Clostridia bacterium | reverse complement strand
TCGGAGAATGCGTCATCTGACCGCCGAAACCGTCTTTTTCAAATATCAGAACGCTTTTGCCGGCGCGTCTTGCGTATATCGCCGCGGTAAGACCGGCGGGGCCGCCGCCTATTACGATAATATCATACATAATCTTCAATCCTTTCTGAGCATATCAAGCATATGATACGTTGCGCCCGCCATATCCGGGCGCTCGCATATCGATAAATGATATTTCAAATATATATCAAACGTTTTATCATCCATCCCGTCAACTGCGTCTTTGATGAACCTTGTGAGCATATCGGTGCCGACGTAGTGTAGTCGCGTGACTTTGAAATCCTTAATTCTCCATTATGAAATAGAGGGCGCACGTTTTTAGTGCGCCCCCTGTTCTTCGAAAGCCCCGGAAATACGGGGGGAGGGTGGGGTTTGGGGCGGTAAAGGGGGATGGGGAGCCCCAAAAGCGCCGTTGGCGCGCAGACAGTCGGCTGCGCCGACACCTTGATTCTGAATTCTCAGACCCCTATATACTTCCTGATATTCGAAAGATTTACGTGTCTTTCCGCTTCTCCGTTCTTCACGGTTATGAGCGTGGGAGCCTGTTTGACGCCGTACTGTACGGCGAGCTGAGGTTCGTCCTCCGCGTAGATCTTTCTGTATTTCACGCCGGCCTTATCGAGCAGCATCGCCGCCGCTTTGCAGTTCGGGCAGGTCTTGCTGGCGAACAGGATCACCTCGTCGCCCGCCGCTTCTTCATGCTTCTCTTCGGACTTCGGTGCTTCCTGCGTGAATACGGGGCGTTCGTGAGTGAGACGGGAAGTCGCTATATCGTATTCCTTCCTCTCTCTGAATTCCTCGGCTTTGCCGACGTTCCAGTCCTGAACGGGTCTGTAGTAACCGGTTATGCGGCTGTAGACCTCTGTCTTTTCATGGCAGTGCGGGCACTCGTAAACTTCGCCGACGATATATCCGTGATTCTTGCAGACGGAATACGTGGGAGACAGAGTATAATACGGCAGTCTGTAGTTCTCCGCGATCTTGCGGACCAGATTCGCCGCCGCGCGCCAGTCGGGCAGTCTTTCGCCCAGGAACGCATGGAAAACGGTACCGGAAGTGTAAAGCGTCTGCAGCTCGTCCTGAACGTCGAGCGCTTCGAACACGTCGGCGGTGTAACCGACGGGCAGATGCGAGCTGTTCGTGTAATAAGGCGTGTTTCCTTTTTCGGACGCGGTGATTATATCGGGATAACGCGCGACGTCGTGCTTCGCGAGACGGTACGCGGTGGATTCAGCCGGAGTCGCCTCGAGGTTGAACAGATCGCCGTATTTCTCCTGATAATCGGAGAGGCGCTCTCTCATGTGGTTGAGTACTTCCTTGGTGAATTCCTGCGCTTCCTTGTGCGTCATGTCAACGCCGATAAACTTCGCGTTGAGGCACGCTTCGTTCATGCCGACGAGGCCGATCGTCGAGAAGTGGTTCTCGAACGTGCCGAGATAACGTTTGGTGTACGGATAAAGTCCTTCATCAAGCAGTTTCGTGATTATGCGGCGCTTTGTGTCAAGAGATCTGGCGGCAATGTCCATCATCTTGTCGAGACGCTCGAAGAATTCCTCTTTCGTCTTGGAAAGATAGCCGATCCTCGGCATATTGATCGTAACGACGCCGACGGAACCGGTGCTCTCGCCGGATCCGAAGAAACCGCCGGTCTTTTTGCGGAGCTCGCGCAGGTCGAGGCGAAGACGGCAGCACATGCTGCGGATGTCCGACGGCTCCATATCGCTGTTGATATAGTTCGAGAAGTAAGGCGTGCCGTATTTGGACGTCATCTCGAACAGGAGCTTGTTGTTTTCGGTCTCGGACCAGTCGAAATCTTTGGTGATCGAATAAGTGGGGATGGGATACTGGAAGCCTCTGCCGTTGGCGTCGCCCTCGATCATGATCTCGATGAACGCGCGGTTGATCAT
>JAGDAM010000119.1 GCA_017959485.1 Clostridia bacterium | reverse complement strand
TCAAGGCTTCGCCGCGGAAACCGGTACGAAAATGGCCGGCAAGATGCGTGCGTGGAAGGACGAGGCATTACCCCCACAGGCGGAAAATCAGCCGGCTGGATGTGCGCGTCGATTTGTGCGGATTGATTGTGCGGTATTGCCTCAACTGCGGTACAGCATCACGCGATAACTGAGCATAAAACCGTCCGTGAGACGCCGATCCGCGTCCCGCGGACGGTTTTGGTCAAGGGGTTCCGTGTTTTTCGAGAGAGCGACTCCTGACAATCTTCAACAGTAAAAAACACAAACAAAAAAAGTTTGTTTTCCCTTGACTTCATCGCAATGTAGTGATATAATATTAAAGTGAACCGTGAAAGGAGAAAGACAGATATGTATCCCTTCGCTTCTGAAGAGACGGACAGACTTTTTGACGCCGTGCTCGGACTTAAGACAAGAGAGGAATGTTACGCCTTTTTCGACGATCTCTGTACGATCAAGGAGATCCGCGACATGTCACTGCGCTTCGAGGGCGCGATAATGCTCGAAAAAGGCGATAATTACAATCAGATTTCCGAAAAGATCGGACTCAGCCCCGCGACGATCAGCCGAATCAGCCGCTGCCTTAACTACGGCTCGGGCGGATACCGCGCCGCGATCGAACGCATCGCGAAGGAGAATGAGGATAAATGAAGGACGCAGCAAAAGTCCTCGATCCGGTTGAACTGATAGGCTGCGAACTGCGCGGGCTCTACTCGGCGCACGGCTATACCAGATACCGGATGAGCAAATTTGAGGAATACGATCTTTACAGCCGCCACAAGGAATTCCTCGTTTCGGACGGTGTCCTGACCTTTACCGATACCGACGGACGGCTTCGCGCGCTCAAGCCCGACGTGACGCTGTCAATAATCAAGAATACGCGCGACCGCGAGGATCCTCTGGCGGTCGACAAACTCTTTTACTGCGAGAACGTCTATAGGATTTCGAGGCAGAGCGGCGGGTTCAGGGAAATACAGCAGATTGGGCTGGAATGCATAGGCGGAGTCGATTCGCTCTGCGTTTGCGAGACGGTCTTTCTCGCCGCGAGGAGTCTTGAGGCAATCGGAAGGCCCTACGTGCTGGAACTGTCTCATACCCGCCTCCTCGAGGCGGTGGCCGACAGGATTGCCTCGGGCGCCGAGGCGGATGACAGGGAAGAGCTTCGACTTAAGATCATTGGCGCGGTTAAGACCAAGAACCGTTCGCTCGCCGGAGAGATTGCCGCGGGTTCGCTCCTCGGAGACGCCGGCAAGGAGCTGCTGTTCGAACTGACGTCATCCGGAACCGACCTGTGCCGCCTTGCCGGGTTCTTTGAAGAGGACGACGAGGCGTCGGGATATATCAGGGAGCTGTCCGCGGTTACAGGATATCTCAAGGCGCGCGGCATGGGCGGAAGCGCCGCCGTCGATCTTTCGGTGGACGGCGGAGCCGATTACTACAACGGAACCGTCTTCCGCGGCTACGTCGAGGGTATCAGCGACCGGGTGCTTTCCGGCGGCAGGTACGATCTGCTTATGGAGAGAATGGGAAGAAAGGGAAGCGCCGTCGGATTCGCGGTATATCTCGACGAAATCGCGAGACTGTTTGACGCGGGATCGAAAACCGACGCCGACACGGTAATCTTATACCGGGACGGCGACGACGTTCTACAGGTGCTCGAACTGTCGGAACGGCTGTCGCGCGACGGCAGCGTGTACGTCTGCCGGTCGGTGCCCGACGGATTCAGATACCGGAAACTCGTACGCTTTCCGGGAAAAACGGAGCAAACCGAATGAAAGAAATCGTAAATATCGCGCTTCCGAAGGGCAGACTTGGAGAATGCGCTTATTCAATATTTGAAAAGGCCGGCTTTTCCTGTCCGTCGATCATGGAAAACACGCGTCGGCTGATTTTTGAAAACACGGCCACCGAAGGCGGGACGGGAGTCAGATATTTCTGGGTAAAGCCGTCAGACGTCGCGATATACGTCGAACGCGGAGCCGCCGACGTCGGAGTCGTAGGCAAGGATATTCTTGACGAGTATCTCCCCGACGTTTACGAACTGCTCGATCTCGGTATCGGAAGATGCCGCATGGCGGTCGCCGGTCCGAAAAACTTCAGGGACGATTCGTCGAAGCCGCTGCGCGTCGCGACGAAATTCGTAAGGACAGCCCGCTCCTATTTCGCGGGAAAGGGCAGGGACATCGACGTCATCAAACTGAACGGGTCGATAGAACTGGCGCCGATTCTCGGACTGTCGGACGTAATCGTCGATATAGTCGAAACGGGTACGACGCTTCGCGAGAACGATCTCGAGGTCATCTCGGAGATCGGACAGGTGAGCGCCCGGCTCATCGCGAACAAATCGGGTTTCAGATTCAAGAACGAAGGTGTGACGCGAATCGCGTCGATGATTGCCGCGAGTATCGGGAAGGACGGAAAATGATCAGGATCATAGACAGCGAGAAGGTTCCCGCCGATCAGGTGTTTTCAAGATGGGAGCCGAAACAGCAGGTCGCGGGAACCGTTTCCGAGATTATCGAGGCGGTCAGACGCGGCGGCGACGCGGTGCTGCGCGAGTATACCGCAAAGTTCGACGGAGTACTGATCGACTCCTTTGAAGTCCCGAAGGAGGAAATCGAGGAGGCGTACGCCTCGGTCGAAGAAGACTTCAGAAGAATACTCGCGCGTTCGGCGCAGAACATACGCCGATTCCACGAAATGCAGCTGCGAAGCGGGTTTACGATTACCGACACGCCGGGTATCATTCTCGGGCAGAAGGTGACGCCGGTAGACAGAGCGGGTCTTTACGTTCCGGGAGGGACGGCCGCCTATCCGTCGACAGTGCTTATGGACGCGATCCCCGCGAAGATCGCCGGAGTCGGAGAGGTCGTCATGACGACTCCTCCCGGCAGGGACGGTAAGGTCAACCGCTACATACTCGCGGCCGCCCGCGCGGCCGGAATCGACCGGGTGTTCCGGGTCGGAGGCGCGCAGGCGATCGCGGCGCTCGCCTACGGGACCGAAAGCATACCGAGAGTTGACAAGATCGTCGGCCCCGGGAACGCCTACGTGGCCGAGGCGAAAAGACAGGTATACGGACAGGTCTCGATCGATATGGTCGCCGGGCCGAGCGAAATACTGATAATCGCGGACGGAAAGAGCAGCCCCGAACGCGTCGCCGCCGATCTGC
>JAGDAM010000118.1 GCA_017959485.1 Clostridia bacterium | reverse complement strand
GCCTTCGGCGAGCCTGGGCGGACCGCGAAAGCGGTGGATGAGGCGGAACGATACTGCTTTGCCTTCCCCGGCTGGGGAAGGTGTCGCCCGAACGGGCGACGGATGAGGGTCCCGCGATATTGGAGACCGCTGTATCAGATAATAACGATTATTAAGATGCAACAACGTTGTCGCAACCCTCACCCGTCACGGCCGTCCGGCAGAGCCGGCCGCCGTGACACCCTCCCCCAGGGGAGGGTGCAAATCAGAGGTCATCGCAGGGACAGTGCCTCTTCCCGAGTCATATTTCTGCGCATTTCCTTGGCCCTGTCGGTCAAATGTCCGTTTTTTATTTGTTTTTTTTGGGGCTTTTCGTCCATATGATCCTTTTTGTCCACTCATCCGTCCTCGGCACAGATCCCGCCAAGCATATACTCCGCATCCCGCCTCGGACACCTTCCCCTCGTGTGGAAAGTCCCGGTTTCAAAAAAGCTCAAACCACCCTTACGGCTCCGGTCTGCCTGATCTTGAGCATATAAACCGATCCGGCGCCGAAAACCTTTTCGATCTCCTTGTGGAATTCCTCAACCGCCTCGTCGGGCATGTACGCCTGCACCGTTCCGGCGAATCCTCCGCCGTGGACACGCCAGGCGGCCCTTTTCGGCAGGTTCGACAAGAGCTTCTCGCAAAGGCAGAGCGCGAGCGACACGCCCTGAGACGACGGATCGGCTGTGCTGAATACGTTCTGCAGGTAGCAATATGAGGATCTGCCCGATTTTAAAACGTTTTCAAGATACAGATCAAGATTTCCCTCGCGAAGCGCTTTCCGCTGGATATCCACCCGCCTGTTTTCCTCGAAGAAATGAATGGCTCGAAGCACGGCGCGGTCGCCTGCCGCTTCGCGCAGAGCGGGAATCGCCCGAACGAACTCGCTCTCGTCGACGTCTCTGAGCGCTTCCTTTCCGAAGAAAGCGGCGGCCGCCTTCATTTCGGCGGGTACGGCTGCGTAATCGGCTGTCAGGTCGGCGTGATTCCCGCCGGTGTTTATGATGCACAGCCGATAACCGGCGGCGGAAAAATCAAACGAGAGTTTCTCGGTGACGGGTGCGGCGGGATCGGCGAAGTCGATAGCGACCTCGCCCCCGGCGGCGCAGGCGACCTGGTCCATCAGTCCGCAGGGTTTGCCGAAGAAGACGTTTTCGGCGTACTGCGAAATCTGAGCCAGCTCGACGAAACCGAGCGGCCCGCCGGAATATATATCCGACGTAATCAGTCCGATCATATTCTCGAAGGCGGCGGACGACGAAAGTCCCGAGCCCTTGAGGACGTTCGAAGTCGTGACGGCGTCAAATCCGCCGACCTCGTATCCGCGCGCCCGCAGACCGGACGAGACTCCGGCTATCAGCGATTCGCTCCTGCCGAAACGCGCGGGATCCGGAGACAGGTAAGACGAAAGATCGACCGAGTCCTCGGGGAATCCCTCGCTTTTGACTCGCACGACGGGGCCTTCGGACGGCGACGCCGCGGCGATTATGTCGAGGTCGACAGAACCCGCGATGACCTTGCCGCGGTTGTGGTCGGTGTGGTTGCCCGACAGTTCGCTCCGCCCGGGAACCGAGTAAAGACGTATCTCGCGGTCGGCGCCGTATCTTTCGGCAAACTCGCCAATGATCCTGAGGTACCGTTCCTTAGTCCCTTCGAGCCGGCCGACACCGGATATTTCGGCAATCCGCCCGTCAAGCCGTCCGTTTTCCAAAAGTAACGCGAGTTCCTTGCAGTTCATCCCAACCTCCGCCGCAATATGCCGCGGCTTTTTCCCTTTATTACCGGTACGCGGGCAGCCGTTCGTACGCAAAATATCTTTATTTCGCCTTGCCCGCAGGAAATGGTTTTACATTGTATTATTTTACTATAAAACGGTGACGCAGTCAAGTGCGTACTGTGGAGAAGATATGAATTC
>JAGDAM010000117.1 GCA_017959485.1 Clostridia bacterium | reverse complement strand
TCGGAGATGGTGCTGAACGCGCGGCTGAGAGTTCCTCCGACGCGCGAGCAGACGGCTCCGGCCACCGACAGAATCTCAAAAATGTTCGAGTGCGGCACGCACTGGGAAACCTTGTTGATTTCGAGCGATTCGCCGGTAAAGACGTCGGTCTCATCGAGAACGACCTTGCCGACCGACGCGAATTCCGCCGTGTCAAGTTCGTTGAGAATTACCGAATAGCTGCCGGTGCGCGAGAGGCTGAGAATCCTGAAAGGAAGATCGAAGGCAATCACGGCGAAAGCCGGCAGGCTGAAGTGCACGGCGCAGATAAAGGTATTGAGCGAGGGAATGAATCCGCGTCCCGATCCCAACGCGATGAAAAAGAGAATCAGCGCGATCGCGAATACCGCGGGGATTACGTATACGCCGGCCTTCAGGCCTTCTCCGCGGCGGTTTGTTCTTTTGAAATAATCTCTGACGAAACTTCCGCGGTGCAGCCGGTAGGCGTTACCGGAGGCGTCTTCCACGCGCTCGAGAGTACAGAGCGAATCGAAGGATGAAAGCTTGGTAAAGGTGCGGGTCTCGGCTATGAGGCGTATCATATCCGATACGACGAGGAAGACCAGCGAGAGAGCCGCGCAGACGTTGTAAAGAGTAAACCCGACGTTTTCGGATCCGCCGAGAGCCGCCGCTTCGATCAGATCGAATATGACGGCGCATCCGACCGAAACCGAGACGAGCGAGGCGATCGACGGCGCGCCGCGGAAAAGATCCACGAAGCCGGAAAGCAGGCGTTTCCCGGAGAAGACGGCGCACAGAAGGAGCAGCTGCAGCGACGTCATGACGTGTACGACCGGATACTCCGCCTTGGAGAAGGCGCCTCCGAATTTATCTCCGAACAGCTCGAAAATCAGGATGAGAATGAAAAAGATACCGGTCCCGAAAAGCCTGACGTAGAGCTTTTTGTGCTCGAAATCGTAAGCCCGCAGCAAATCTCCCCTCTGGGACTTCGAGGTGTATTCGTGTCCGGTCCAGGCAAACGCGGAAGCCATATCCGCCTTTGAAACGCGTTCGGACAGCGGCGGCTTCCTTGCCGGCTTTTCCTTTTTGACCTCCGGGCTTTCGCCTTTCGCTTCGGAATAACCGAGAGCCGCCATCAGATAACTGTCGGAATCGTCTTCGGACCCGACGTCGTGCGGCATCGGCTCACCGTCACCGTCCGGCTCGTCTACGGTCTCGCCGGCGTCATCCCGGACCGAAGACGCGAACTCGGAATAAAGATCGTCTACCCGCCTTTGCAGGTCGGCGTCATCGTCGTCCGTTCCGGTCGGATCCGCGGGAGTCTGCGCCCCGGCGAGAACGTCGCTCAGCAGCTCGTCGTATCCGTCGGACGTTCCGACGGCGGATTCCGCCGAGGTTTGTTCGGCGGCTTCTTCTGCGTTTTCGAAGCCGGTGGCGTTCTTTTTGCTTCTTTCGGCCATAAGCCGACTCATTATCGAACCAACTTCTTTATCAGACAGTGCCATTTTCGCCTGTTCCTTCTTGTTTCTGTTATCGTAAAAACATGGTGACTCAGCCGCCCGGTGCCCGGGTCTTCCGCCGCACTCTTTCAAAGAGGAAGACGGCGGCTGCGGCCGACACGTTGAGCGAGTTGATTTTTCCGGCGAGAGGGAGCGAGACCACGTAATCGCTTTTTTCCTTTAAAAGCCGGGAAACGCCCGTGCCTTCGCCTCCGAAGATAAACGCGCATGGGCGGTCGAGATCGACGTCCCAGACGCATTCGCCTCCCGCCTCGGCGGCGTAAACCCATACTCCGGCCGCTTTCAGCCGGTCGACCGCCTGTGCGAGGTTCACCTCGCGCGCGACCGCGATATGCTCGAGCGCTCCGGCGGACGCCTTGGCCGCGACGGCGGTAAGGCCGGCGGTGCGCCTCTTGGGTATCACCACTCCGTGACATCCCGCGCATTCGGCGGAACGGATGACCGCTCCGAGATTGTGCGGATCCTCGACCCCGTCGAGAATCACGATGACTGGCGGCTCCCCGCGCTCCGCGGCGATCTTCAGTATATCTTCGACCGTACAGTATTCCTTTTCGGCGGCGACGGCGGCGACTCCCTGATGCACGCCTCCGGCGCACATGCGGTCGAGCTTTTCGCGTTCGACGTAAACGATCGGGATCCCGCGCCCCGCGGCTTCGGCGGCGATAACGCTTATCGAACCCTCGCTGTCGCCTCGGCGGATGAAGATCTTGTCTATCTCCCGCCCCGACTTGAGCAGTTCGCGGACCGCGTTGCGGCCGAAAACGACCCCCTCGGGCGGCTCTTCGCTCGAAAAAGCCGCGCGTTCGCCCCGGCGGGAATCATGGCTGTCTTTAAAGGACCGACCCATCGGAAGGGACACCTCCGCTTGTATAGTTATTATTATTATATCACACAATCACCTCTTTGTACAGTTATAATTTTGCGTGCTGGGTACGCCTGTTTTGCGGGCGAGGTACGCCGGATCAAAAACAAAACCGCCGGGTTGCAAACGCTGCTCCCGGCGGTCTTGTATTGTTTTTTGTTTTTTTACGGCTCCAGATAGAAGCTGATCTCAGCCAGAAGGTCCGGATCGCTTATCTCCGCAAGGTATACCGTATCACCGCAATCCATTTTAAGATAGATTTTCCCGTAATAAACGGCCACGGTCGGAATTTTCCTCAAATAAGGAGCTCCGCTTTTAATTATTCTGCAGGTCTTTTTCGTGTAAACTATATACCCTTCATTTGATCTGTCAACCGCTTCCGTCCGTGGGCACTGATAGTCTATATTCATCCGGTTGTACTCCTCGCGGGTATACTCCCTGACCGAACTCGAAACGTCGGATATGCGGACTCCCCTTTTCTCCGTCTCCGGAGTAATAATGTCGACCGGCGTTTCATCGGCCGAGAAGGACAGATCAAGATCTCCGGAATAACAGACGGTAATAGAGCCGGTTCTCGAACTGATAATATAGAAAAACAGAGCTTTGCCTTCCTCGTCAGGAAGAAAGAAAACCGGTTCGTAATTGTACACGTATCCCCAAAACTCGCCGACGGTCAGAACTTTTCCGCACTCCTGAAGCTGTTCAAGATCCACATTCCAGAAACAGCCGTCCAAATCCACTTTTGAATAGGCGCTGCCGTCAACGGTAACCGTTTCCGCGAATTTTCTCGGAGGATACGAGGAGGTATCAAGAACCGAGAACGGAACGAGATCATCCGGCGCGTTTCCGACCGCTTTTTCGTAGGCGTTCTGTTCCCTTTTCACCATCACCAGATCGGTCAGGATCAATATCGAGAAATTAGAGACAACCTCCGACAGCAATACCTGCAGCACCGATGCAACAATGATGATAGCGATTTTGCCGCCTCGCTTCATATTTTGCAAATTTTTCATTTCGCAGACAATTTGATTATTTCTCAGTAACACCCTGACAACGCAGAACCCTTCCGCATAGCTTCCGGACTTCATTGCAGTATCAGAGAATAATTTTATTCGGTGCCGCCGGAAGCGTTCGGCTTGGGGCGGCACCGAATTGGATGTTTACGCGGTATCAGTCAGCGGTAAGTCCGCTTCTTTCGATACCCTGTACCAGGAAGTTCTGCAAAAAGACGTACATTATGACGAGAGGCATAATGATCATCAGTCCGCAGGTGTTGCGTATCGCGGAATAGTACATGTTCTGTCCGACGTACTGCGTCTCGAGCGACGTGGGAATGTCGACGACGTCGGGCATAAGTATCGTCTTGCCTGTGGTGAAGAAGAGCTTCGAATAGAAGTCGTCGGTCCACTGCCAGGAGAAGGCGAAGAGGAAGACGGTGATCATCATCGGCACCGAGAGCGGTAGGATGATGGTCATGAAGGTACGGAAGGTGCCCGAACCGTCGATGTAGGCCGATTCTTCAAGCTCGTCCGGGACTCCGCGGAAGAACTGGCGCAGCATGAAGATGTAAAGTCCGTTCTTGAATCCGAGTCCGGTCATCGAGAGGATTATCAGCGGCCAGAAGCTGTTGTTCAGGTTGACCGCACCCTCTTTTATGATACCCTTCAGTATCGCGTTCTTGCTCGACTCTCCGAAGATGTTTATCTTTGAGAGAATGTCGTTTATCCAGGAGATTTCACCTACCCGGGCGTGTCCCGAAAGGAACTTGACTATCCCGAATAAGTCGAAATACCTGAACTGCATAAACATCGACAGCTGCAGCGTCATATGCGGGACGACCATCGTGAAGATTACGAGCGCGAAGATGTACTTGTTGCCCTTGAATCTGAACTTGGCGAGTCCGTAGCCGATAAGGCAGCAGACGAAAGTCTGGATCAGCGCCGTCGAACCGGCAAGCAGGAGGGTGTTCCCGAATGCCTTGAAATAGTCGTTCTCGAGCAGGATGAACTTATACATGTCGAGCGTGAAGTTCTTGGGTATAAGCATGACCGTCACGTCGACGAAGTCTTCCTTGCTCATGAAGGAACCGGCTATCTTGGTGAAGAAGGGGTAAAGC
>JAGDAM010000116.1 GCA_017959485.1 Clostridia bacterium | reverse complement strand
CAACAACGCACCGTTTGAGTGCGTAGATTGTCGAGCCATTTTTGCGCCTGCCCTTGCTGAGAAGGCGCGGAGAAACTGGATGTTTCTCAAGCATTCAGACGCAACGTCAACGTGGCTTTGCCCCGTTGCCGCGGCAGGCACAAAAAGGGCCGACAGGATGCGTACGATAAATGGTGCGCTGTTGACCATACAGGCGCCAAAAGAGCCGTCAAGACGCGTGCGTCGAATTGTGCGGTATTGCCTTAAAAGAAGCGTTACGGATTTCCGTTTGATTCAAATCGGTTCGAACCGTCCCTCGAGATAGGCCTTCCAGGAGTGGGGAGACTCCGCGTTCTTTTGCGGGAAGCGGTCGAAATAATCGGGGTCGGAAAGCCGCGGGTCGCAGGTGTCGGTAAGGAAGGCGAAAAGCTCTTCGCGCATTTTTTCGAGCAGTTCGCGGAATTCGGGCTCTCCCGCGAGATTGCGAAGGCATTCGGGATCGGATACCGCGTCGTACAGTTCCTCCGCCGGACGCTTTCCGAACGCGAGTCGCAGATATCTGTCGTCGCCCGAGACGGCGAGTTCGATGATCTTCGACTTTGTCGGCGAGGCGTCGCAGTTGGTATAGAGGGTTTCGGGGTTGCCCGCCGGCCATCTGTCGGGCTCGAAATTTCGTATATAGAGATACCGTTCGCCCCGGAGGCATCTGACCGGATACCCGACGTCTCCCTCGCTTCCGACGTCCTGTTTTTCGCGTCCGAAGAAGACGCGGCGGCGGGAGGGGTCAATCAGTCCTTCCGCGCCGGTCCTGAAGACGTCGAAAAAGCTTTTTCCCGGCATAAAGTCCGGCTTTTCGACACCGGCGATATCCAGCATCGTCGGGGCGACGTCGACAAATCCGATAAAATCAGATATCCGGCGCCCGGGGCGCGTTCGCGAGCTGCGCCACATTGCGACCGCGGGAAGATGAAAGTCCTGCTCGTACATCTGTCCCTTGACGCGCGGGAAGGGGCAGCCGTTGTCGGACGTCACGATAACGACGGTGTCGTCAAGCATGCCGCGGCGTTCGAGCTCGCCGAGCATCAGTCCGAGATGCCGGTCGTACCACTCGATCTCTGCGGCGTAGTCGAGAAAGTCCTGCCTCACTTCGGGGCAGTCGGGCCAGTACGAGGGCAGATCGCCCGGAGCCAGATCTTCATCCTTTTTGCCGAGACGGAGACCTTCGCCGAACGTATAGGGGCGGTGCGGCTCGCGGCAGCCGTACCAGAACCAGAAGGGACGGCCTTCGGGCTTGGAGTCGAGAAAATCCGCGAAGTTCCTGGCGTAGTCGAACGGGCGGATTGACGTCCCCTCGGGAGGTTCGAGTTCGTATCTGTTGTACCTGTCGCCCGCGGGGTTTCTTTTGTATCCGCCCGAGCTGATATCTCCCGGCGCCCATCCTTTTCCGGTGAAGCCGCAGTGATATCCGGCTTTTTCCAGATAATCCGGAATAAAGGTAAGACCCGCCGGCATGAAGCAGTTGTGGTTGCACGCCGCGCCGAGCTGCCAGGGGTAGAGACCCGTGAGCAGACTCGCCCTTGAGGGAGCGCATTTGGGGTTAGGCGTGAAGACGTTTTCGAAAATGACTCCCTCCGCCGCGACCCGGTCGACGTTAGGCGTTCTTACAAACCGGCTGCCTGTGCAGCCGTAATGCGAGGCGTCGTCTGCTATCGCGAACAGTACGTTCGGCCTTGTGTTTTTGCGCTTTTCGCCCATGCCGGCGGTCACCCCCGCCTTTCGGCCCCGAGCGGGGAATCCCAGAAGATCTCGGCTCCGGCATCATTTGCCAGACGGTCCGCGTATTCCTTCAGGTGTTCAAGGAAGAACTGATCGCGTTTTTTCGATCTTCGGCCCCTGTCCGAAAAGAGCACGCGGGTAAAGCACGCGTCGTACGATACGGCGAAATCGTCGTCCGACACGTGAGGAAAGAAGGTGACTCCCGCGGAATATTCGACGTTTCCGTCGCACGAGTCGGCGGTGAGAAACACAAGACAGCCGCGTCTTTCGACGCCCGAGAATTCGCCTCTCGCGGCGTAATATCTTTCATAAACGTTGACTGTAGCCATTTGTTTATCCTTTCCGGACGGACGTCCCGTCTTTCCGACCGTCCTGTAAAGCTGTTTTCTGCCGCTCTTACCGGCGCGCTCGGCGATTCCGAGCAGTTCGAGCGAGCGCAGCGCGCGGTAGACGTCGCGGCGGGCAAGACCCGAGAGAGACGCAAAATCCGACGAATCGAACAGGTCGGGCAGACCTCCGAGCCGTTTTCCGAAATCTTCGGCAGACGCGAAGGTCTCCGTGCCGCACAGGCGCGTGGGAATTCTGTCGATCCTCGAGTGACGCTTTCCCGCCGTCCGGTATTCGTCCTCCTCGATATAGAGAACGAGAAGCGACGTTCCCCCGGAAGCGATCAGCGGCATGATATATACCGCGTCCGCGAGCAGGGTGAAAACGGTAGTGCGGACGGTTGAGAGAGACTGCGTCTGCGCTTCTCCGTCGGGGGAAATTTTGACGATTCTGCGCACAAGGGGGGCGGGACGGACGACGACCGAGCAGAGATCGGCCCCCGGAAGCCGTTCGAGCTTTTTCGCGAGCGGCGACAGCGACCCGGTCTGTATTTCGATCACGGTGTTGCCGTAGAGAATATCCGCGACCGCTCCGGTCGGAAGGGTCACCTCCCACGCCTCCGGATTGTCGTATACGTATCTGCGTACGGTTCGGTGCAGAGTTTTTTCGTTATAAGTCCCGAAAACGGCCGGGCTGTTTCCCGGAGTCGTCTCCTCCCGCGCGAGCCGGAGAAAACGCGCCGCGTCCCCGGGGGAAGCGGGGGTGAACACGTCAGGTCTCGATTCCGGCGAACTGACTGCTGTAAAGCTTGTAGTATTCGCCGCCGAGCGCGAGCAGTTCCTCATGGCTGCCCGATTCGGAAATCGCGCCGTCCTTGAGAACGACTATCATATCGGCGTCCCTGATGGTCGAGAGCCGGTGCGCGATAATGAGCGACGTCCGGTTCTTCATCAGGGCTACCATCGCAGTCTGGATGTCCATCTCGGTACGCGTGTCGACCGATGACGTCGCCTCGTCGAGAATGAGTATGCGCGGGTCGGCGAGCACGGCGCGCGAGATCGAGAGCAGCTGTCTCTGTCCCTGTGAGAGATTGCTTCCCGCCTCGGTCAGCTGCGTTCCGTAGCCTTCCGGAAGAAGATCGATAAACTTATCCGCCATCGCGGTGCTCGCGGCGGCGCGCATCTCTTCGTCGGTGGCCTCAAGCCGTCCGTATTTAATGTTCGACGCGACGGTGTCCGAGAAGAGAACGGTGTCCTGAAGCACTATCGCGATCGAGTTGCGCAGCGTTTCGAGCGGCATATCGCGAATGTCGATTCCGTCATTCGTAATACTGCCGGAATCGGTCTCGTAAAAGCGGGTCAGAAGATTGACGACGGTCGTTTTGCCCGAACCGGTCGCGCCGACTATGGCTATCTTCTTTCCGGCTCCGACCTTCAGATTAAAGCCGCGCAGGACCGGTTTTTCGGGAACGTACGAGAAGTCGACGCCTGAAAATTCGATGTTCCCGACGATATCTTCGGGTTTAACGTCCGATTTTCCGTTGTCGGGTTCCTCCTCGGAGTCGAGTATCTCGAAGATGCGTTCGGCTCCGGCGAGCGCCGTCAGTATCGAGGCGTACTGGTTGGCTATCATATTGATCGGGCGGGTGAAGGATTTCGAATACTGCAGCATCGCCTGGATGATTCCGGGAGTGACTCCGGGGCTGCCTTTGATGATCAGATATCCGCCGGTGACGGCGATCAGCACGTACTGCAGATTGCCGACGAAGTTCATCACCGGGCCCATTACCGAACCCCAGACCCTCGCCGAGATTGACGACGAGCGGTAATCGTCGGATATCGCTCCGAATTCGCCGATCGCGCGCTTCTCGCGGCCGTATGCGACGACGGTCCGGTATCCGGTCACCGTCTCCTCGACGGCTCCGTTCAGCTTTCCGAGCAGCTTCTGGTTCTTTACGTAGTATTTGCGCATGAACTTGCCGAGAAGGACCGAGACGAGGATCGATATCGGTATGGTGACGACGGCCACCAGCGTCATAATCGCGCTGTATCTGATCATCATCACGAAGGCGCCGATAAGGGTCAGCACCGCCGACACGAGCGAGGAGAGGGAAGAGGTGATGGCGGTCGACACGTTGTCGACGTCGTTGGTCATACGGCTCATTATGTCGCCGTGCTTGTGCGTGTCGGTGTATCTGACCGGAAGCCGGGATATCTTTTCAAACAGTTCCCGGCGCATGACGTAGACCGTCGACTGCGACAGCCGCGCGAACATGCGGCCCATTATCAGATTCAGCGCCGCCGAGATCAGACTGACCCCGACGAAGATCGCTACGAAGACGCACAGACTCTGAAAATCGACAGTCAGTTTTCCGCCCTCGAGCGTGAAAGTGTCTATCGCCTTCTGCTGGAGCAGAGGCCCGGCAAGGTCGAGCAGGGTGCAGAGGACGGTGAAGGCGAGTATAAGAACAAGCACTATCCGGCTTCTGCCGATGTATCCGAAGATTCGTCCGACGGTTTTGAAACCGTTCTTCGGTTTTTCCGCGTTGAGACGGGCGTTCATCGGGCCGCGTCCGCCGCCCGGACCCGGACGGAGATCGACGCGCGGGCTGTCTTTTCTTTCGTTTGCCATGGCGTTTACCTCCTTATTCTCCGAGACTTCCGGACTTGACCTGCGACGAGTAAATCTCGCGGTAGGTCTCGCTGATTTTCATGAGTTCGTCGTGCGGGGCTATGTGTTTTACGCTCCCGTCCGACTCGATGACCGCGATCCGGTCGGCGCTTTTGACCGACGCGATCCGCTGAGCGATCATTACCACGGTCGTGTCGGCAAAGTCGCGCCGCAGCGCGCGGAGCAGTTTGCCCTCGGTTGCGAGGTCGAGCGCCGAGGTGCTGTCATCAAGGATCAGTATCTCGGGCCGGCGCACGAGGGCGCGTGCGATTGACAGCCGCTGTTTCTGGCCTCCCGAGAGAGACGCGCCTTTTTCGGCGAGCAGTCCGTCGTATCCGCCGGGAACGGTCGCGATGAATTCCGCCGCCTGAGCGGTTTCCGCGGCTTGCGCGACTTCTTCATCCGTCGCGTCCTCGCGGCCCCATTTTATGTTGTTCGATACGGTGTCAGAGAAAAGATCGGTCTTCTGCATGACGTATCCGATCTTCGAGCGCAGAGCCGCGAGATCGTATTCTCCGACCGGGACTCCGTCGACGAGGACCTCGCCTTCCGTCGCGTCGTAGAAGCGGGGAATAAGCGAGACAAGCGTCGTTTTGCCCGATCCGGTGGCGCCGATGACGGCGAGCTTCTCGCCTTTTTTGACGGTGAGCGAGATGCCGGAGAGCACGTTTCTGCCCGAGGTGTTGGGGTAGGAGAAACCGACGTTTCTGAACTCGACGGCGGGGACGTCAGTACCGGCGCCCTCGGCGGCGGTTCCGCCCGCGATGACGGGATCCGATTCAAGCAGTTCGTTTATGCGCTTCGCGGATACGCTTGCCCGAGACACCGACTGGAACATCATCGTCATCATAATCACGGATGAGAGAACGCGGCTGATATACGACGTTCCGGCCATAATCGAGCCGACGGTCATGCCGGTGTCCCCGAGCCGTACGATGTTGCCTCCGATGAGCAGTATCGCGCCGGTCGCCAGCCACATCACCGCGGTCATGACCGGGCTCATCCACGCCATCAGCAGATAGACGCCGAGACTTGTCTTTTTCAGATCCTTGTTAGCTTTGTCGAAGCGTTCGCACTCGTATTCCTCGCGCGAATAGGCCTTGATCACCCGCGTACCCGCGATGCTTTCCTGCATGACGGCGTTGACGCGGTCGAGCTTGTCCTGCACTTTCGAGAAGAGCGGGATTGCCTTCACGAGTACGAGTATCAGCGTCAGCGCGAGCACCGGAAGGGCTGCGAGCAGAACGGCTCCGAAGCTCAGGTGAAGCGACAGGAGCATGACGGTTCCGCCGATGAAAAACATCGGCGAACGCACGAACATCCGCAGTACCGACTCAACGTAATTGACGAGCTGGGTGATGTCGTTAGTCATTCTCGTAACGAGCGAACCGGTGGTGAACCGGTCGGTCTGCTCGATTGAGAGGGACATGACCTTGGCGTACGCCGTTCTTCTCAGATCGTTTCCGAAGCCCTGCGAAGCCGACGCTGCGGTCCAGGCGCAGAAGGTTCCGAAGAATCCGCCGACGACGGTAACCGCGAGCATAAGCACGCCGAACAGGATGACGATCCCGAGACGGTCGGCATAGTCCACCGAAAACAGCCGCATTATCGCGGCGGCCGCGGCCGATCCGGTTTCCGGGTCGGTAACCGGGTTTCCGAGAATTCCGTAGTTGACGATATACGCCATCAGGTAGGGAAGAGTCAGGTCGCCCGCGACTTCGCCGATCATCATAATCGGCGACAGAACGGCCTGCAGCGTGTACGGTTTTAGGTATTTCAGCAGTTTTTTCATACTTGTCCCGCAATAAATATTAAGATATAGTTATTATATCACTTTCGGGGAGAGTGAGTCAAATGTTTTTTGCGCGCAAGCCGGAAAAAAGAGATATGCATGTTGTTGATGTCCAAAATACAAAAAAGAGTATGCCTTCCCCTGGGGGAAGGTGTCGCCCGAACGGGGGACGGAT
>JAGDAM010000115.1 GCA_017959485.1 Clostridia bacterium | reverse complement strand
CGGTAAGATGCGTGCAGTGAATGGCGCGGTATTACCCCTACAGGCGCAGAAAGAGCCGTCAAGACGTGTGCGTCGAATTGTGCGGTATTGCCTTAAGGAAAGATCTTGACAAAGAATGAACAGAAGAAACATCGGTTTGCTTCAAATACTTTTCCGTAAACGTAACGCACAGTTTATAAGATGAGCAAACCGTATGCGTCTTCTCTTATTTCACCGTGGAGGTCTTCTCTTTCCTGATGACGTCGTGGGCGCCGCCCTCGACTATGCTCGTCGAGGAAACGAGCGTCAGCACCGCCTTCTCGTGAAGTTCGGGGATCGACAGGGCTCCGCAGTTGCACATCGTCGATTTCACCTTCGAGAGAGACAGCGCCACGTTGTCCTTGAGCGGACCCGCGTAGGGAACGTAGGAATCGACTCCCTCCTCGAAGCTGAGTTTGCTCGCTCCGCCCATATCGTATCTCTGCCAGTTGCGCGCGCGGGATGAACCCTCGCCCCAGTACTCTTTGTAATATGTGCCGCCTATCGAGACCTTCTCGGACGGCGACTCGTCGAATCTCGCGAAATAGCGGCCGAGCATTACGAAATCGGCTCCCATCGCGAGGGCAAGCGTTATATGATGGTCGTACACGATTCCGCCGTCCGAGCAGACGGGGACGTAAATCCCGGTCTCTTCAAAATACCGGTCGCGCTCTGCGCAGACGTCGATGAGAGCCGTCGCCTGTCCGCGTCCGATGCCCTTGGTCTCGCGGGTGATGCAAATCGATCCCCCGCCGAGCCCGACCTTGATGACCTCGGCTCCCGCCTCGGCCAGGAAGCGGAATCCGGCGGCGTCGACGACGTTTCCGGCTCCGACCTTCACACTGTCGCCGTAATTTTCCCTGATCCAGCCGAGCGTCCTCGACTGCCACTCGGAGAAGCCCTCAGACGAGTCGATGCAGAGCACGTCGGCTCCGGCAGCGATCAGCGCGGGCACGCGCTCGGCGTAGTCGCGGGTGTTGATTCCGGCGCCGGTCATATATCTCTTCCGGTCGTCGAGCATCTCGGCGGGATTCTCCTTGTGCGTGTCGTAGTCCTTGCGGAAGACGAAATAGCACAGGCGCCCGTCCTTGTCGATTATCGGGAGCGAATTGAGCTTGTTGTCCCAGATTATGTCGTTGGCTTCCTTGAGAGAGGTACCTTCGGGCGCCCAGATCAGCTTCTCGAAGGGCGTCATAAAGGTGTGAACCTGAGTGTCGGGCGCCATGCGGCTGACGCGGTAGTCGCGTCCGGTGACGATTCCGACCAGTTTCCCGCCGCTCGTTCCGTCGTCGGTGACGGCGACCGTCGAGTGGCCCGTCCTGCGCTTGAGCTCGATGACGTCCGAAAGCGTCGAATCGGGACGGAGGTTGGAGTCGCTGGTAACGAAGCCGGCTTTGTAATCCTTGACGCGCTTGACCATGGCCGCTTCGTCTGCTATCGACTGCGAGCCGTAGATGAAGGACATTCCGCCCTCACGCGCGAGCGCGATAGCCATTCTGTCGCCCGAAACCGACTGCATTATAGCGGATATCATCGGTATGTTGAGCGAAATCGGCGGCTCTTCACCCCTCCGGTATCTGACGAGCGGGGTTTTCAGCGAAACGTTCGCGGGAACGCACTCGGCGGAGGAATATCCGGGGATGAGCAGATACTCGTTGAAAGTGTGCGCGGGGTCGTTGATGTACTTTGCCATTATTCTATCCTCGTTTTGTTATTAATCTTTATTAACCGCGGTGCCGTTCCGCGCAAGGCGGAACGACACCGCAATAATTCAGAAGAGACCGACGATTCTGCCGTCGGGAGTGACGTCGATCCGCTCTGCGGCGGGCGACGCGGGAAGTCCGGGCATGGTCATAATGTCGCCGGTGAGCGCGACGACAAAGCCGGCTCCGGCGCTGACCTTTACCTTTCTTACCGTCACTCGGAAGCCCTCGGGGGCGCCGAGCAGCGACGGATCGTCGGAAAAGCTGTACTGAGTTTTGGCGATGCAGACGGGCAGACCGCCGAATCCGAGCTTCTCGAGTCCGGCAATATCCGCCGCCGCGGCTGTCGTGAAGTTGACGCCCGCGCCGCGGTAGACGCGCCTGACCACCGCTTCGATCTTTTCGGCGATGCCGGTATCGAGCGGATAGGCAAAATCAAAGTGATTGTCGGCTCCGCCTTCGCAGAGACGGATTACCTCTTTCGCAAGGTCGATGCCTCCGGCACCGCCCTCGTCCCAAACGGTCGAGAGACATACCGCGGCTCCGCGCTCGCGGCACTTTTCGGTAAGCAGCGCAATCTCGGCATCGGTGTCGGCCGGGAAGCGATTGACCGCGACGGTGCAGGGCAGGCCCCAGACCTCTTTGATATTCGCGATATGCCTGTAAAGATTTGGCAGACCGCGGGACAGCGCGGCAAGGTCCTCGTTCGCGAGCGACTTCTTGTCGAGTCCGCCGTGCATCTTGAGAGCGCGGACCGTCGCGACGATAACCACGGCGTCGGGACGAAGTCCGGCGGCGCGGCATTTGATATCGAGAAATTTCTCTGCTCCGAGATCGGCGCCGAATCCGGCCTCGGTGACGGTGTATTCGCCGAGCCCCATCGCAGTCCTCGTGGCGATGACCGAGTTGCATCCGTGAGCTATATTCGCGAATGGGCCTCCGTGCACGAGGGCGGGAGTTCCTTCAAGCGTCTGTACAAGGTTCGGATTGAGCGCGTCGCGCAGCAGGGCGGTCATCGCTCCGGCGGCCTTGAGGTCGGCGGCGGTTACCGGACGTCCGTCGTAAGTGTAGGCGACGATTATCCTCGAGAGACGCTCGCGCAGGTCGGTGAGCGACGAGGCGAGGCAGAATACGGCCATTATCTCGGAGGCGACGGTGATGTCGAAGCCGTCCTCGCGGGGAACTCCGTTGACACGTCCGCCCAGGCCGTCCACTATGTTGCGCAGCTGCCGGTCGTTCATATCGACGGCGCGTCTCCAGACGATCTTGCGCGTGTCGATGCCGAGCCGGTTGCCCTGATGAATATGATTGTCGAGCATGGCCGCGAGCAGATTGCAGGCGGCGCCGATCGCGTGGAAATCTCCGGTGAAGTGCAGGTTGATGTCCTCCATCGGGATTACCTGGGCGTATCCGCCTCCGGCGGCGCCTCCCTTGATTCCGAAGACCGGTCCGAGAGACGGCTCGCGAAGCGCGACGACAGTCTTTTTGCCGAGACGGCGCAAAGCGTCGGCAAGCCCTATCGTGGTCGTGGTCTTGCCTTCACCTGCCGGAGTCGGCGTTATCGCGGTTACGAGAACGAGCTTTGACTTTTTGTCTCCCGACGGAAAACCGCCTGAGAGATCGATCTTCGCTTTGTTTCTGCCGTAGGGCAGTACCCGCTCCGCGGGGATCCCCGCCTCAGCAGCGACGTCAAATATCGGGCGCGGATTTGCCGCCTGAGCTATCTCGATATCGGAAAGAGTGTGCATGCGGAAGACCTCTTGATAATAAAATATATATCAGTATATCATTTTATCGCCCGCAAGTCAAGAAAAATCGGTTTCACGAAACAAAAGACGCGCCAAACTGTCGGTGCAATCCCGGGTAAACCCTGACGTGTCTCAACTATTTTCACTTTTTTCGAAAAAACGCTGCAAAAGACCCCCGCTGTGTGGTAAAATAATGGAGAAAGACACGAAAAGGAGGATAACATGTCTGCCTTCGTAATCGATCACGACTATCACATCCATTCACAGCTTTCAAGCTGCTCGCGCGACCCGGAACAAACCCCGGAGCGGATACTGAAATACGCCGAGGACAACGGTTTCCGGGAGATTTGCCTGACCGACCATTTCTGGGACGAAGCGGTACCGGGAGCGTCGGGATGGTACGCTCCGCAGAACCTGGCTCACATAAAAGAAGCTCTTCCCCTCCCCCGGTCGGATAAGGTTAGATTCCTGTTCGGCTGCGAGACCGATATGGACAAATTCTTCACGGTCGGCATCTCCGAGAAGACCTGCCTCGAAATGGATTTCATCATCGTGCCTACGACTCATCTGCACATGTCGGGATTCACCATCGACGCCTCGGTCGGATTGGGGGACGACGAGAACGCAATAAAAATCCGGACGGATCTTTACGTTGAAAGATTCCGCCGGCTGCTCGAGTACGACCTTCCCTTCCGCAAGGTCGGAATCGCACACCTTTCATGCGGGCTTGTGTGCAAGAATCCTCCCGGGAGCATACTCAAAGTCCTCGCGGGAATACCCGACGAGACCTTCCGCGAACTCTTTACCAAAACCGCGAAGCTCGGAATGGGCGTCGAGCTCAATCTCAATCCGAACCTCTTCGAAGGCGAGGACAAGCGCGAGCAGTTCCGTCCCTATTTCATAGCGAAGGAATGCGGCTGCAAATTCTATTTCGGAAGCGACGCGCACCATCCGGCCGGGCTCGACGGCGCGTTCGCGAGATTTACCGCCATTTCCGAATATCTCGGACTGGAGGAGAGCGACAAATTCGCTCCGGCAAGGATTTAATGAAAAGCTTTTTAGCGATAAAGGCGGGAGAAGCCAAGGGCAGCTTCCTCACCGAAGAGAATATGTCGGCGCTCCGCTCGCACGGACCGGTGACCGATCCGGTCGCGGACGGCGCCGAGCTGACGCCCGAACTCGTAAGATCCGCTGTCGGAGACTCGGAGGTTTATTTCACCTGCTGGGGCTCGCCGCGGCTTGACGCCGGAATACTCGAACGCGCCCCGAAACTGCGGCTGCTTACGCATCTTTGCGGCACAGTCGTCCCCTTCGTCTCCGACGAGATGTGGGACCGCGGGATAAGGGTCATATCCGGCAACGATTTCTTCGCCGAGTCGGTGGCGGAAGGCACGATCGGATATATTCTGTCCGCGCAGCGCGACATACCCGGATACAGCCGGCGCCTCAAGGAAAACGGAATCTGGAAGCATCCCGGGCCGTACAATCAGGGGCTGATTGGAAAAAAGATCGGCATCGTCAGTTACGGAGCTGTGGCGAGGCATCTCGTCCGCATGCTGCAACCATTCCGCCCGGAAATATATCTTTACGACATCCGCCCTCTGCCCGAAGAGGACGTCAAAAAATATAAAATAACGCAGGTTCCGCTCGAAACGCTCTTCGCGGAATGCGAGATAATCACGCTTCACACGCCGCTCAACGAGCACACGAGACATCTTGTCGGAAAGCCGCTGCTCGATCTGATAAAGCCGGGCGCGCTCTTCGTCAACACCTCGCGCGGAGCCGTGGTAGATCAGGCGGCGCTTGAGGAATCGCTGGCTGACGGGCGCTACCGCGCCTTTCTCGACGTTTTCGAGAAGGAGCCGCCGCTGCCCGGATGCCCGCTCTACCGTCTTCCGAACGTCACGATGATGCCGCATATGGCGGGACCGACCTACGACATGCGCAAGTATATCGCGTCGCGCCTCATCGCCGAGAGCGCCGGCTTCATTGACGGAGACGGACCGCTTCCGCACGAGATAACGAGGGAAGCTGCCGCGCAGATGTCGAGAAAATGATACATAACCGTTAGAGGAGAAATAGAAATGTTTCAATCGATCGCAAGACAGAAGCCGGCGCTGCGCAAGCTCGTCGCCGCGCTTCGTGAAAAGTTCCCGTACGCCTCGGTGCTCGCCGTAGAGGACGAGTCGAAATCCTGGTCGGTGTCCCGGTCGGGGATCAGCATCTCGCAGGGCGGCCGCATGGGAGGCACCGGGTACGTCGTCCGCGTCTTTGACGGATACGGATGCGTGGAATACTCGTTCAACGAATTCGGGGAGAAACTCATCCCCGGGATCGTCGCGCATATCGAAAAAAGCGCGGCGGAACAGAAGAAAAACTGCGGATCGCGCACGGATCTCCCGACTCCGGTTCCGGCTGACGAGCCGGCTAAGCTGAAAAAGGCGACGCGCTTCGCCCTGGATCCGCAAAAGGCGGGAGACGAATACGTGATCTCCAAGCT
>JAGDAM010000008.1 GCA_017959485.1 Clostridia bacterium | reverse complement strand
TGGCGGTTGTAGGTGCATACCGAGACCGCGTCGAGGTTCAGCGACTTGTCGGCGATGAGTTCCTCGTCGTTGGCGTAATCAGTCTTTACGCCTTCCACGCCGTGCTTCTCGAAGAATTTCGCGGCTTTTCCTGGGATCAGATCGGCTCCGGCGACGATCTCGACGTCGGGCTGCGCAAGATATGACCTGATGTGGGAGTCGGCGATCCATCCGCATCCGATTATGGCGACGCGGAGCTTGCGGCCGGAGTCGACTTTCTTCTCGACCTCGGCGGTGAAGGTGTTGAGGCCTTCCATTGATTTGTCAGCCATGGTTTTTCTCCTTTGATTTTATTGATTATTGATATTCCGAATAAAGAGCCCGGACTTTGTAATAGTGGCCGTCGGGAGAACTGACCGCGGAAGGCAGCAGCTGTCCGGACCTCGCGAACACGAATCCCACGGTCATGCCGGTCCAGCTTTTGAATTTCCCGTCGGGAACGGTATAGACGATGCTTCCGTCCCTAAAGATCCCGGCGCCTTTGACATCTTCGCGGCAGAGGTATTCGCTGCCCGGGAATTCGGTCATGAACACCTTTTCCGACTTGGAATAGAGGTAAACCGCAGAACCGGTGGTGACGATGAGCTTGTCGGGATCGGCATATGACGGCTGCAGGTCGTGAGCCCAGTCCGAAGGAATCTCCGCCCGAAGGTCTTCCCTCTCCACAGCGGTCACCTTCTGTCCCGACACTCCGATCTCATACGCCGTGAGCACGTTTCTTCCCTGCGCCCAGAGCACCGACAGCGACGGGTCCCACAACAGTCCGTGGGCGTCTTCGAACGGCACCTTCGCCGATACCGACGTCCCGGGCATGAGGAAGAACCTGATCTCCGAACCGGCGCTCGACGCGACGGCTGTGACATATACGTCTCCGCCGGCGGGTATGAGTTCGGCTGCGTGCGGATTGTTCGCTGCCTGCGACGTCTCCCAGACCGTCTTTCCGGTTTCAAGATCGACCGCCGAAGCATACGTCGAGCCGTAGGCGGCAAATACCGTATCCCTGCCGAGGTAGCTCCTCAGCCTCGTGTCGGCTATGTTGTATGCGGAATAGAAGTGCGACCAGACGCAGCTGCCTGACGCCAGATCCCCCTTCGACAGATCGAAGATCTCGACCCTGGAATTGCCCTGATCGGTCACCGCTATGCGGTAACCCGGGGCAGTCCTTCCCGAGATATCTTCTCCGGGAATCACAAGAGATCCGTTTCCGCCGGCCTTCGCGGCGTTCATGAACGCGTCGCACCCCGCGGCGAGCGCAAAGTCGCTGCCTCCGCAGATCGCGATCTTGTTCTCCGAAAAGACAACGCGGAATTCGTCGGTGCCGATCCCGGAGGAGGCCTCCTCCGATTCCGGGCGGTTCGTCGGTCCGACTAGTATCTCCTTCTTTTCGGCTATCGCGTCCTTTTCGGACTCGGGATCTCTGGAAAAGTCGGAGACCGCCGAGACGCTGCCGCCCGCCTCGCGCAGGAAGAGCGTGATCTCGCGGACGAGCTTCGTTATCCCCTCTCCGGCGGATTCGGCCCTCACGACGGTATATTCGGCGTTCCCTTCGGATATCAGCGTC
>JAGDAM010000114.1 GCA_017959485.1 Clostridia bacterium | reverse complement strand
GGTTCGCGCCGCCGCCGCGGCGTTCCGGACCAATCCGGCCTTTAAGACCGAAGAGGTTTTGATGTCGCTCGGCACCGGAGAGGCGCTCGTCAGCTTCCTTGACGAAAAGGGCGTTCCGGCGATAGTCGAAAATGCGAGAATCCTTCCCCCGCGCAGTCTTATGGGACCGGCGCCGGAGGACGTGATAAACCGCATCGTGCTGACCGACGAATTCGATCTGAAATACCGCGAACCGGTCGACCGCGAGTCTGCTTATGAAAAGATCAACGCCGCCCGTGAGATCATCGAACAGGAGCGCGCTGCGGAGGAAGAAGCGGCAGAAAAAGAAAAAGCTGCGAAGAAAGCCGAAAAGACTTCGTCAAAGAGCACCGGGAAGACTCAGTCTGCGCTGAGCAAGACGGCGCAGCGGGCTACTACGAGCGCCGCCAGTTCGGTCGCGAGATCGGTATCGACCTCCCTCGTCAACTCGGTCACCGGAGGCAAGGCCACCAGCGGCAAGACGATTGCGAAACGCGCCGCTTCGTCCGCTCTGTCATCGGTGCTCCGTTCCGGCACCACCTCGATACTCCGCGGACTTTTCGGTAATAAAAAATGAAAAACGGCGAAAGACGTCCCGTCACTGCCGAAGACTATGAGGAGCCGGCGTGCCTTCTTATGACGGGGAAATGTTCTCTTCCCCGCGTCCCGACCGGCAGGATCGTCGAAAAACTCGACTCGCTGCTTGACGCGGAAGACTACGCCGGCGCCGAGCGGCACCTCAAATACTGGCTTCGCGAGGCGGAAACCGTCGGAGACCCCCTGGGAGAGTCGACGGTCTCGTCCGAACTCGCCGGCCTTTACCGCCGTTCGGGCAGGGTTGGCGAGGCGGAGGAATACGCCGGCCTCGCGCTCGACGCCGCGCGCCGCGCCGGCATGGAGGGCACCGTCTTTTACGCCACCGCGAATCTCAACGCCGGGACCGTGTTTCGGGCCGCGGGCAAGTACGAAAGATCGATTGAGTATTTCGACGCGGCGCTGCCCGTTTACGCGTCGCTCCCCGACTCCGACTCCCGCAAAGCGGGTCTCTTCAACAACCGCGCCCTGACTCTTGCCTCGCTCGGAAGATGCGCGGAAGCCGAAAGCTCCTTCAGGGACGCGCTTCGCTGCCTTGAGTCGGTCCCCGGATCCGAAGGCGAACGCGCGGTCACGTATCTCAATCTCGCGGATCTCTACGAAAAACTCGACGGGCCGGAAGACGCGTCGGGCAGAATAGCCGAATGTCTCGATCTCGCCGAGGCAGAACTCGCGGAAGGCGGTGCCGGGACCGGCGGAAACGCCGCCTTCGTGCTTGAAAAATGCGCCCCGGTTTTCGCGTATTACGGCAGAATCGCCGCGGAACGCGACTGCCGCAAACGCGCGGCGGAGATCCGAAAGAAGCTTAAGCAATGAACGGCCTCGCCTTATCAAGAGATTTTTTCGAAAAATTCGGCGAGCCGATGCTGCGGGAGCGTTTCCCGGACCTGCTTCCGGTTCTCGCCTGCGGCCTCTGCGGCAGCGGATCGGAATGCTTCGGCCTCGACGACGAACTGTCGCGCGACCACGATTTCGAACCCGGGTTCTGCATATTCATCCCCGGCGAGGAAGTCGTCGACCGGCAGACCGCCTTCCGGCTCGAGCGCGCCTACGCCTCGCTTCCGCGCGAGTTTGACGGCCTCAAAAGAGAGCTTTTCTCCCCTGCCGGAGGCGCGCGCCGGGGCGTCGTCAGATACGAATCTTTCTTCGAGGCGAGAACCGGATCCCCAGACGGACGGCTGTCGCTCCGCGAATGGCTCCGCGTTCCCGAGTTTTATCTCGCCGAAGCGGTAAACGGAGAGGTCTTCAGGGACGACTGCGGCGTTTTTTCGGATATACGCGCGTCTCTCTCGGCCTTCCCGCGCAACGTGCTTCTAAAGCGTCTCGCAGGGACTCTCGTCTCCGCTGCTCAGGCGGGCGTATACAATTACGAAAGATGCGAAAAAAGATGCGACTCCGACGCCGCGAGATATTCTCTCTTTCTCTTCGCTAAAGAGGCGGTATCCGCGCTGCATATGATAAAGGGCGTATACACTCCCTATTACAAGCTGATGTTCCGCTCGCTCGGGCGGCTCGGTCTGCCTGACGGCGTTCAATCAGACCTGTCGTTTATAATCTCCGGACAGGGAAATTTCTCCGAAAACCGCGACGCGGTCGAACGAATTCTTGGAACCGCCGCGGAACTCGTCCGAACCGAAGGAGTACTCGACACCCGCGAAACCGACCCGGGGCGGCTCGCGTCTCTTCTCAACGACGCGATAACAGACAACGATCTGCGCAATATGAATATCCTCGCCGGAGTCTGAAAAGGAAAACAAATGAAAAAGCAGCCGAACGTAATACTGATACTTACCGACGACCAGCGCGCCGGAACGATAGGAGCTCTCGGTAACGAAATAATCAAGACGCCGAATATCGACGCTCTCTGCGCGCGCGGCACCGCATTCACGCGCGCACACATCCAGGGCGGGACGGTCAGCGCCGTCTGCATGCCCAGCCGCGCCACCATCAACACCGGCCGGACCCTCTTTCACATTCAGGGAGAGGGACAGACGATCCCGCCCGAGCACACGACTATCGCCGAGTGCTTCCGCGCCGCCGGATATCACACTCACGGTATCGGCAAGTGGCATAACGGTCCCGAGGCGTACGCGCGAGGATTCGAGAGCGGCGACGACGTCTTTTTCGGCGGAATGTGGGATCACTGGAACGTCCCGGTGTGCGATTTCGATCCGACCGGGAAATACGACCGTTTCGTAAGGTTCACGCCGAATTTCAACGCGAACAATCTCTCGCCCGAAATTCGCGCAGACCGGATCAACGCCGGCGTCCACTCGACCGACCTCTTCTCCCGCGACGCCGTGAGATTCATCGAAAACTATAACGAGGACAGGCCGTTTTATATGTTTCTCTCCTTCCTCGCACCGCACGACCCGCGCACCATGCCCGAGGAGTTCAAAGCGATTTACAATCCCGAGAACATACCGCTGCCGGAGAACTATTCTCCGATGCCGGTCGTCAACTGCGGCTGGTCGGCTGACGGCCGCGACGAAAACCTCGAGGAGTATCCGCGCCGTCCGGAGAGAATTAAAAAGCATATAGCCGACTACTATTCGATGATAACGCACATTGACGCCCGAATCGGAGAGATCGTCTCGGCTCTCGGGCGCCGCGGCTTCCTTGACGATACCGTCATCGCGCTGATGGGCGACAACGGCCTGGCGATCGGTCAGCACGGGCTCATGGGCAAGCAGAACATATACGAGCACAGCGTCTCGGTCCCGCTCGTTTTCGCGGGTCCGGGCGTCCCCGCAGGAAAGAAAGACCCGCGCCTGTGCTGCCTCTTCGACGTCTTCCCCACCCTCTGCGACCTCGCCGGTATCGAAATTCCGGAGTCTGTCGACGGAAAGAGTCTGACGCCCCTCTTTTACGACACCGAAGCCACCGTCAGAAATACGCTCTATTTCGCATTCCAGGGACGCATCCGCGGCGTCAGCGACGGCAGATACAAGCTGATCGAATACCGCACCGAGGATTTGAAACTGACACAGCTCTTCGATCTTGAACTCGACCCGTGGGAGAGATACAACTTCTTCGACATGCACGGGTACGAAGAGATCACAGAACGGCTCCGCGGACTGCTCCTCAGATACCGGAAGGAGTCGGGCGACGAGGAGACCCGCTTCGGAAAGATCTTCTGGCAGGCGTGGGACAACTACGAGGCCGCGGTCGTACCCAATCCGGTCAAACCGTCGGGTAAAAATATCGAGAAGAGCCTGGCTCTGAAAACCTGAGACAACGGGGTAACGCAAATGAATTCATATGTTTTTGACGAAAAATACTGCCTGGATATCTTTGAACGGCTGATCGGAATCGACAGCACGACAGGTCAGTACGAAGAGATCGAAGCCGAGGCGGAGAAACTGATAACCGGCATGGGTTTCCCGGTCATAAAGACCCGCAAGGGCGGGATCATAGCCGATCTCGGAGGCGATGGAGAACCTCTCGCCGTGACCGCCCATCTCGACG
>JAGDAM010000113.1 GCA_017959485.1 Clostridia bacterium | reverse complement strand
TACTTGCTTCGTGAAAAGATACGGTTTATAAATAAAAAAGAAAAGGAGAACGATCATGCCCGGAAAGACACGCGCGGCCGCCTCAATACTGGCGGTCCTGATGCTTCTGCTTGCCGCCGGATGCGGAAACGCGGCCGGTGAGAACGTGCAGACAACGGCCGGCGGAAGCAATATCACGGACGAGACGGTCCCCGTAACCGAAGCGGAGACCACCGCTTACATCGACACGCTCGAAAAGAGGGATCTCGGCGAGATGACCTTCACGGTTATCGGACAGAGCAACAACGAGAGGCAGAACTTCTATACCGATTCCAAGGCGGGCGACACCATCAACGAGTCGATCCAGAGACGCGATTGGGCGGTCGAGGAGCGGCTTAACGTCAAGCTGAACTACGTAGCCGAAAGCGACCGCAAGAAGGTCAGAGACTCGGTTCAGAAGACGTCGAGCACCAACGACCACGTGTACGACCTCGTGATGACCTCGCTTTCCGACGGTATAAACACCCTGACGACGGGCGGATATCTCTACGACCTCAATAAGGTCGATCACCTGACGCTCGGGAGCAGCTACTGGAATCCGTCGATGACGGTGAACATGGAGATGTACGGCAAGCTCTTCTTCACGACGGGGCCCATATCCCCGCAGCTGTACCAGACGCCGATCGTCATGGTAATGAACAAGCGCCTCGGTCAGGAATACGGGCTGGAAGACCCCTACAAGGTGGTCCTTGAAGGACGCTGGACGATCGACAAACTGGCCGAGATGACAAGAGACGTCTCGCGCGATCTCAACGACGACAACTCGATGAACGAGCTCGATTTCTGGGGACTGGTCATCGACCCGACCTTCGGCAACGCTCTCTACGTCGGCGCCGGACTCGATCCCATCGACAGGTCCGACGGAAAATACCGTATCGCGATAGGCAACGAGGCGTTCGTGAATCTCGTCGACAAGTGCTCGGCGCTCTTCGGAAACCGCAGCACCGTGCTCGGCAACCCCAACGGTGCAAAAGATTACGATATCGACGTCTTTGTTCCGGGACGCGCGCTCTTCATCAACGACACCCTGCTCGGCGTTCAGTACATGCGCGATATGGAAGACGATTTCGCGATTATTCCCTGCCCCAAGGCGACCGAGGAGCAGACAAAGTATCTGACCACCTGCAATACCTGGCTTCCGTCGGGCGTGGCGATCCCTCGTCCCAACGACGACCTCGAAACCGTCGGTCTGATAATGGAGACCATGGCCTACTATTCCAACGAGGAGATAGTACCGGCGGTCTACGAGATAACGCTCCGCGGCAAGGTTTCGCGCGACGCCGAGAGCTACCGCACGCTTGACATCATCTGCGAGAACCTGTCGTTTGACTTCGTCAGCGTCTTCAACCCGGGCGGAGCTTCCGACGTCCTGCGCAACGCGATGATCGGAGACGTCACGAACTACACCTCGTCTTTCGGCTCGATCGCCAAACAGGCGCAGAAAGCGCTCGACGATTTCGCGACCGCGGCGCAGAAGCAAAACTGATTTTGGGGCCAATGACCCCGTCAATATAAGGAGATTTATTCATGAACGCAAACGAAAGAATCGAAATCGACAAACTGCCCGCAAAATACCGCCCGGTCGGTGCCTGGAGCTATTTCTGGTACAACATACTCTTCTCGATCCCGATCGTCGGGTTCATCTTCCTGATTGTTTTCGCCTGCAGCCCGGCTAACATCAACCGCCGTTCATACGCGAGATCCTTCTTCTGCGTCATAATTATCATTGCCGTCCTGACCGCCGTGAGCTTTCTGATCGCCGGCGGCGCGGCAGGGCTCAGCGCGATCCTCGACAAGCTGAAAACCCTTCTCCCGACCTCTGCATAACCTAAAGGGTGCCGTGAAAATCCGCTTTTTACGGCACCCGATTTTTTAAGGCAACACCGCGGGGTTCGCGTACGAGGATCGGTAAGAGTGTTTTGGCGAGTTCCCCGAAGATAACCGTGTTTCCGCCGGGAAACCGCATGAATACAGGCGGTATTGCATATACTTCCTGAAAGGAGACTGAAATGAGACAGCTGACAATCAAAGGAAAAGTATTCGATGAAATCACCGTGGCGGCAGCCGGAGGAGCTCCGCTCGAGTAGAACTGTGCAAGTACCTGGGGCTTGCGGGCATCGCCTCCGCCGACGCCGCGGACGGATCCTGCTGTGTAACGAAAGAGGCACTGTCCGATTGGCAACCTCTGACCCGCACCTTCCCCCGGGGGAAGGTGTCGCCCGAACGGGCGACGGATGGGGGTGACAGCACCGTCGTCGGCACTTTGTTCGCAGACTGTGAAAAAAATGGTAACCGCCGAAGCAAATTGGTGTTATCCTAAATACCATAAACGCGTGCCTTCCACGAAACGGGGAAGTGGGACCGCTTTTGCCT
>JAGDAM010000112.1 GCA_017959485.1 Clostridia bacterium | reverse complement strand
CGTGGCAGAGCGATCCGGCTCCGCCGAAATCGGCGTCGCCCTTCATCGTTTCCCAGAATGTCGTGGCGCCCCGGTCGAGCATATATCCGCAGTCGCGGTCGATCTCATTGAGTATCGCCGGGGCGTACTTTTCCCGGTCGTGCGCGAGCAGGGCGTCGTATCTGAAGCAGGCCATGCTGAGCGTCGCGGGTACTGTACCGCGTCCGCCGTTTTCGAGTACGACTTCGAGCGCCGGCTCCGGATCGCGTCCCCGGGCGGCTCCGCAAAGCAGGCAGAGCGCCTGGGTAAGTACCGACGGCGCAAGCTCCTTTCTGTCGGTGAAGCTGTCGAACAGTCCGTCGGGACGGACAAATACCTTCCCGACCGCCTCCGCGGTCGAGTCCGCCTGCCTTCGGTATTCTCCGGCTCCGGCCTCGCCAGCGAATTCGGCTATTCCCGCCATTGCGCGGAGAGCTAAGACAAGGAAGGCGTTAAAGGGCGCCTCGGCGGGCGGGTTCTTTTCATCATGTTCGTAACGGCTTCCCGACATGCCGGGAGACCATTCGTAAAAGTTCCAGTACCCGCGGCTGTCGGGATATCTCGGAACGAGATCCGGATACTCGGGATTCGATCCGAGCCGCGACAGTACGGTCTCGATCAGCCCGCGCAAGACCGGATACTTTTCTCGCGCGAACGCGAAGTCGTTCGAAAATTTCAGATATTCGTTAAACTGGAGAAAATACGCGAGCGTGTAGAGCGGTATCTGCCGGTCGAGTCCGGCGGGGAAGCAGAGGGACAGAAGGCCGTCCTCCCGTACGCCGCGGCTTATCAGGTCGAGCGAGGCGCGGACCATCTCGCGGTTGCCGTCCTCAAATACCGAGTACCCGGCCAGCATCTGATTGCGCGAGTCGAGCGTGTAGAGCGCCTGCTCCCGCCAGGGGCAGTCCTCGTAATGCTCGTGCATGCAGCAGCGGAGGGTATGAACCGCGGTATCGTATATTCTTTCGCGCCGGGCGGCGGATGCGCCGTCCGGGCCTTTTTCGCGCGAAGAAAAGGACGGCGGAGGCAGTTGTCTCACGGGATATTCCGCCGGTACAAGTTCGACTTTGACGGAAGAGGGCTCCGCCGGGAAAAAGATTTCGACGTATCTGCATCCGATCCGTCTCAGAGCGGGGAAGAACAGACTGTGACCCGCGGCGGCTTCGCAGCTGAAGGAGAAGTCGCGGGAGCCGATTGCCGTCCTGCATCTTACGTCGGTGACGTGCTCACCCCAGCCGACAAGACATGGCCCGCCGGCAGGCAGGTCGAATTCTATTCTCGGAAATCCTACGGTTTCGCGGCCGAAATCGAAAAGCATGAAAAAGGAGTTGGCCTTCCCGGGCATATCCGCGGGTACGGCCGCGTCCATCCTGCGTGAGTCGTTTCCTTCGGCGGGAAGTACGTAAACGCCTTTATCTATTAGTGTTCCCGTCATCGGGACGCCGAGTGTCAGCTTATGGGTGGGACGCCGTAGAACTTCGGCAACGCATATTTCCGCGCGCGCCGAAGGCGCGGGATTTTCGGGTGACGCCGCCGCGGTCAGCGAAAAACCGAGCCCCATCTGACCCGTCACCGAACGCTTCCGGTGGGGGATGTATTCCGGCGACGGACGCGAAAGCGTGCGCAGAGACGAGCAGCCGCCCGGCACGGGCAGGCCGTCTCTGAAAAGGGCGAACACGGCGTACGCTTCTCTTTTTTTGTGTGTGAAAGAATCGACTCCGGCGTGCCACGCCCTGATGAAGAGCGACGAGCCGGGCTTTGCCGGGAGATCATACTCGTCGTATACGACGCGCCCTGGATAGTCGGCGTACTGACCGAATCCGATCAGCTCGCCGTCGAGAAAAAGGTTGTAATCGGTGTCGCAGGCGATTCTCAAGGTGTAAACGCCGGGCTCTTCTAATCCGTATTCCGGAAGAAAATCGGCGTATTCGTCCGCCTCGCCGCCGCCGGCGAGCCAAATCGGTTCCCCGGGCAGTTCCGGGCAGGGCAGACGCGTTCTGTCGTTATTCATTTTCCTGCTCCTTACCCGCAAGCGGGTAGATGTTTACGACGGGCACGCCCCGTTTTTGAGCGTATCCCACCGTGAAGAAGGTCCCTCCGCGCCGGGTGCTCGGTTTCATCCAGGCGACGCAGAGGTCGGACCGGTCGACAAGCGCCCGGTTGCGTTCGAAGATTGCCTGTCTTGAGTAAACGCCGCTCATATATTCCGCGGAGTCGGCAAGCCGGATTATTCCCGCGAGAACGGCGCTGTCCGACGCGCTCCAGTTTTTGCTCATATCGGGTGACGGAAGTATCAGGCGCAGCCGCACCGGCTCGCCGGAGCCCCTTGCCCGCAGCACGGCAAGCTCGGCCGAGGTATCGAAACCGAGGGCGCCTCCGCAGTAAAAATCTTTCGCGCCGCGGGCGGCAAGCTCCGAGATAACGTGTTCAAGCATGCGGCGCGAGGCGTCGAATTCATTCCGGTCGAGAATCCGGTGGCCGGTAAAGCAGACCGCCCCGATGTTTTCCGGGATCTTTTCGGTAATAATCATTACGTGTCAGACCTCGACTGTACCTTCGTAAACCGTTTCGGCGGGTCCGGTCATGACCGTCTCTCCGTCCTCTCTCGCGGCGACGGTGAGCCGACCGCCGTCGAGGATCACGGAAACCGGCGTCCCGGGGCGGATATACCCGCGGCGTACCGCCGCCGCAACCGCCGCGCAGGCGCCGGTTCCGCAGGCGGGAGTGATTCCGCTGCCGCGCTCTCTGACGCGCATCCTGACGTCCCCTGTCGGGAGCACGCGCACGAATTCGACGTTTACTCCTTCCGGAAACGCGGGGTTTCCGCAAATTTCCCGTCCGAGTTCCTCGAGCGGGACCGCGTCGGGGTCGTCGGTGAATACCACCGCGTGCGGATTGCCCACGGATACCGGAACGCAGACGACCGTCCTGCCGCGTACCGTCAGTTCGATCTCTTCCGATACGTCGGCGCGCCCCATTTCGACGCTGACCGAAGTTACTTTTCCTTTTTCGGTGTGAAGATCAAGCTTTTTTATTCCCGCGGGCGTTTCGACCGTGAGGCGGGTCTTTTTTGTCAGACCCCTGTCGAAGACGTATTTGCCGAGGCATCTGATGCCGTTGCCGCACATCTCGGCTTCGCTTCCGTCCGAATTGAATATGCGCATGCCGAAATCGGCGGCGGAGGAGGGAGTTATATAGATCATTCCGTCGGCTCCGGCTCCGCGGCGCCGGTCGGACAGACGCCCCGATATCTCACCGGCGTTTTCCGGGACTTCTCCGAAAACGAAAAGGTAATCGTTTCCGAGCCCCTGCATTTTAGTAAAGCTGATAATCATATTTGTCGGTACCGTACCAAAAAACAGAGCCGTCTTTTAAAAACTTCGCGTTTTTTCAAAGACGGCTCTGTGTTATTGCATTACTGCGTTCCGGATCAGCCGAGTTTTGCCTGGTTGATCTTGATGCCGGGGCCCATCGTGGTGGCGATGACGCAGCTCCTGATATACTGACCCTTGGCGGCAGCCGGCTTCGCCTTGATGATGGCGGCGACAAGCACGTCGAAGTTCTCTTTGAGCTTCTCTTCGCCGAAGGAGACCTTGCCTATCGGGCAGTGGATGATGTTGGTCTTGTCGAGACGGTACTCGATCTTACCGGCCTTGGCTTCGGTTACGGCGCGCGCAACGTCGGGAGTGACGGTTCCGTTCTTCGGCGAGGGCATGAGTCCCTTCGGGCCGAGAACTTTACCGAGACGTCCGATGACGCCCATCATGTCGGGAGAAGCGATGACTACGTCGAAATCAAACCAGTTTTCTTTCTGGATCTTCTCAACGTATTCCATTCCGCCGGCATAGTCGGCGCCCGCTTCGAGAGCGGCCTTGGCTTTGTCGTCTTTCGCGAAGACGAGAGTGCGGACGGTCTTGCCGGTTCCGTTCGGGAGAACGACGGCGCCTCTGACCTGCTGGTCGGCGTGACGGGAGTCGACACCGAGGCGGACGTGAAGCTCGACGGTCTCGTCGAATTTGGCTTTGCCGGTCTTGCAGACGAGCGATACGGCCTCAGCGGGGTCGTACTGACGGCTCTTCTCATAGAGCTTTACGCTCTCGGCGTATTTTTTTCCTCTGGTTGCCATTATACTCTTCCTCCTTCACTCAGTCTTCGACGGTGATGCCCATCGAGCGGGCGGTTCCGGCGATCATGCTCATGGCAGTCTCGATGGTAGCCGCGTTGAGGTCGGGCATTTTCGTCTCGGCGATCTTTCTGACCTGCTCGCGGGTGAGTTTCGCGACCTTGGTCTTGTTCGGGACCGAGGAACCCTTCTCGATTCCGCAGGCCTTGAGAATAAGGACGGGAGCGGGCGGGGTCTTGGTTATAAAGGTGAAGGAACGGTCGGCGTAAACGGTAATGACTACCGGGATGATGAGACCGATGTCGTTCTTGGTTCTTTCATTGAACTCTTTGGTGAATACGGGAATAGCGACACCGTACTGACCGAGGGCGGGACCTACGGGCGGCTGGGGGGTGGCTTTCCCGGCGGGGAGCTGAAGCTTTATGTAGCCCAGAACTTTCTTTGCCATAATTAAATAACCTCCATGTGGTTTCTGGCGGAAGGATTAAAGATTTTCCTTCCTCCCACTTTGTCAGACGAGGCGAACGTTCTTTACGTCGACCTCGTACGGCCAGTCGCGGCCGTAGCGCTTTACGATCATCTTGAGTCTCTGACCGTTCTCAATGATCTCGGTAACGGGACCCTGATAGCCCTGATACTGACCGCCGAAGTCTTCGTCGTTTATTATCTCGACGAAATCTCCGACCTTGAAAGCGGGCTTCTTGATCCTTACGGCTTCGGGACCCATCAGTTTGATGACCTCTGCTTCAGAGAGGGGAGTGGGTTTCGAGCCGGGTCCGACAAATCCGGTGACGCCGGTGATGTTTCTCACCACGTGCCAGGTCTCGTCGTTCATGACCATTTCAACCAGAACGTAACCGGGGAAGAGCGGAACTTCGCGCTCGGTCTCTTCGCCGTTTTTGACCTTGACAACCTTCTCGGCGGGGATTCTCACGCTTGCGATGAGTTCTCCGAGGCCGCGGTTTTCAACGATCTTCTGGATGTTGATCATAACTTTGTTTTCATATCCGGAATACGTGTGCACCACATACCACTGCATTCCTTCGTTCTGTTTGTCCAGATCGCTCATAATCCTGCAGAGTTAGGAGCGGACAAGCGTCGTAAGAGCCGAGAGGCCCTTCGAGAATAGCATGTCCAGAATGAAGATCAGGAGCGCTGCTCCAAGCGAGACGACGAGCACGATGACCGTGTTCTTTTTAACGTCGCGCCAGGGGGACCAGACGACCTTCTTCAGTTCGCTGGAGATCTCCTTGATGAACTTTTTGACTCTCGCGTTGAATTTCTTGTTCGCGAAGAAGAAGATGAAGAATACGATGACTGCGAGTCCGATGACCGAGAGGGTGATGATGAGATCCCAGTTGATTTCGGCGGACGTTTCGTCGCCGGTAGTAGTTACCGGAGTCGAGGCGTCATCCGAGTCGGTGTCTCCGTCGTCGGTTCCTGTCGTCAGTGTGCTTTCGCTTCCTTCGGCGGCGGTGTCTTCGCCTTCGGTTCCCGTCGTCAGCGTGCTTTCGCTTCCGTCAGCGGCGGTATCTTCGCCGTCGGCGAAGGCCGGAACGGACGCGAGCGTGAAGACGAGCGCCAGGGCGAGCAGCAGAACGGCGAGTCTTTTAAATGAGACCGGCTTCATTTCGCGTTCCTCACTTCGATTCCCTGTGGACCGTGTGCTTGCGGCAGAATCTGCAGTACTTCTTCAGCTCAAGCCGGTCAGGCGTGTTCTTTTTGTTTTTCTTTGTGTCGTAGTTTCTCTGTTTGCACTCGGTGCAGACGAGAGTGACTTTGACTCTCTGATCGTTAGCCATAAATAGTGGCACCTCCTGTTTTGCGATATTTGACCGCCCGGGGCGGTCTTTTTACCTCCCTCCGCCGACGCGGATATGTGGTGTTATCCGCGGTAAAACTCTTTTCACGAGCGCGAAAAAAAAGCCCTGCCGACAGAGGTGCGAATATTATACTACAAATCGCGTGACGTTGTCAAGGGTTTTTTTAGAATTATTATATATATTTAAAAAAATAAAAAGGTCATGCTGGATTTTGACCTGGCAAGGATCTACGGATATACGACCAAGGCGTTCAATCAGCAGGTCAGCAGAAATGAGGTCAAATTTCCCGCAAGATACAGGTTCCGAGTCTCGAGCGATGAGGCCCTTGCGTTATCGAGGTCACAATTTGTTACCTCGATAATGCAAACAGGCGATATGAAAGGAGGCCGTGTATACCTTCCGTGGGCATTTACCGAGCAGGGAATATATATGCTGATGACCGTGCTGAGGGGCGAACTTGCTGTGAAGCAAAGCATAGCGCTGATTGATGCCTTCAAGCGAATGAAAGATTTTATTATTGAAAACCGTCCGCTGATCGGTGCGGTCGATGCGCTGCGTCTCTCCGGAATTCTGTACGACCATTCGAGAAGAATAGAATCGATTGAGGGCCGACTGGAAGTAATTATGGACAATTTCATCGACGAATCTGCGTATAAGCACTTCATAATCCTCGACGGAGAGAAGATTGAAGCCGACGCCGCGTATTCCGGGATATATGCGAGAGCGAAGAAAAACATAATAGTAATTGATGATTATATCGACATCAAGACGCTTCAGCTGCTTCGCGCGGCGCGGGACGGGGTTAGCGTGACGGTGATCAGCGATAACAAAGCGAAGAACGGGATAACGGCGGACTGCGTAAATGATTCCGGGATCGATATCAGGTTTATATACAGCGAAGGCAGGTTTCACGACCGGTACGTGATATTGGAATACCGGACCGGATTCGAGACGTTTTATCACTGCGGAGCGTCGTCGAAGGACGCGGGAAACAGGATCACCGCGATCAGCCGCCTTGGCGACGGGGAGGGATACCGGACAGCTGTGGACGCGGCGCTCCGGGGGAGAGAATATAAGATGAATTGAAAAATCCGCGCGGGTCTTAAATAAGATCTGCGCGGATTATCCGATGTTCGGACTATTCTCGTCGGAAAGAGAGCGGCAGCGGCGGCGGTTGAGGGTCCCGCGATATTGGAGACCGCTGTGTCAGAAAATAACGATTATTAAGATGCATCAACGTTGCTGCAACCCTCATCCGTCACGGTCGTCCGGCAAAGCCGGCAGCCGTGCCACCCTCCCCCGGGGGAGGGTGCAAGACGCGGTCAGTGCGAACACAGTGCCACTGACGTTTCCTGGACCCCTCATCCGTCCCGGCGCCGTTTATTCAAACGTTAATTGCTCGCAACTGCACCGCCGG
>JAGDAM010000111.1 GCA_017959485.1 Clostridia bacterium | reverse complement strand
CGGGGGAAGGTGCGGGTCAGAGGTTGCCGATCGGCAGTGCCTCTGACGGAACAGAGAAAGAACCGTTCGCGGCAGGCGGACGAGCGATGCTCGCCCCCACGATGTAAACATTAATAATTATTGGCGTTTACGTAACTAATTCATAATTCATCATTCATCATTCATTATTCCCCCTTTCGGAGGTTTTCATGTCTTCTTCCCGTCAGGAATCACTTAAAGAAATAGGTCTGCGTCTTGCCGATATGCGCGAGATACGCGAGATGTCGCGCGAAGAGATGGCGGCGCGCCTCAACGTCTCTCCCGAGGACTACGCCTCGTACGAACGCGGCGAGCGCGATTTCCAGATCAGCTTTCTCTGCGAGGCGGCCGATATTCTCGGCATCGACGTTCACGATCTGATGAGCGGCGAGTCGCCGAAGCTGTCGGTCTGCACCTTCGTCAAGAAGGGCAGGGGCTACGACATCACCCGCAACGCGGCGTACGGATACAAGCATCTGGCCTTCCCCTTCAAGAACAAGAAGGCCGAGCCCTTTCACGTGACCGTCGAGCCGCGCGAGGGCGTTCCGGTGCTCAACAGCCACCCCGGACAGGAATTCGAATATATGGTCTCGGGCAGAATGATGCTCTACGTCGGGGACGAGGAGTATCTGATGGAAGAAGGCGACAGCGCCTATTTCGATTCCTCCAATCCGCACGCTCTCAAAGCCCTCGGCGACGAGCCGGCGAAATTCCTCGCGATAGTCATAAAATAAGGACCTTCCGATCATGCCGATCTACGAAAAATTCACCGGGCGTCCGAGAGACAGCTTCACGTCGCTGAAGGACGCTCAGAAAAACTATCATATCGATTATCCCGAAAACTTCAATTTCGCATACGACGTCGTCGACCTTCTCGGCCGCGAAAAACCCGGCAAGCGGGCGCTCGTCTGGCTGGGCAAAGACGGAACGGAAAAGTTTTTCACCTTCTCCGACATGTCCCGCCTGTCCGGCCGTGCCTCGTCGATGCTCCGCTCTCTCGGCGTCCGCAAGGGCGACCGCGTTCTGCTCGTGCTGAAGCGTCACTGGATCTTCTGGGTCCTGCTTCTCGCGCTTCACAAAATCGGCGCCGTGATGGTCCAGGCGACCGCTATGCTGACGGCGAAGGATTACGTCTACCGCTGCAACGCCGGAAAGATTAAATTCGTTATTCTGACCGGCGAAGACGGCTGTACGACCCGCTTCGACGAGGGCGGAGACGCGTACGAAACGGTCGAAAAGAAGCTGGTCGTCGGCGGTAATCCTCCCGCGGGCTGGCTCGATTTCGACGCGCTTTTCGAGGCGGCGGACGAAAAATGGGAAAGACCGTCCGGCGACGAGGCCACCAACGCACACGATATAATGATGATGTGCTTCTCATCGGGCACCACCGGATACCCGAAGATAATCACGCACGATTTCAGATACCCGCTCGGTCACATTATGACCGGAGTCTTCTGGCACCGCTGCGTCGACGGCGGACTGCATTTCACGGTCTCAGACACCGGCTGGATGAAGTCGCTCTGGGGCAAGGTTTACGGCCAGTGGCTCGCCGAGTCGGCGGTGCTCGTCTATGATTTTGACAAATTCCGCGCGGACGACATCCTGTCCGTTACCGAAAAATATAAAGTCACCACTTTCTGTGTCCCGCCGACGATGTACCGCATGCTCCTTCAGGCGGACATCGAAAAATACGATCTATCAAGCGTCACGCACTGCTGCACGGCGGGCGAGGCGCTCGGACACGACATATACAACGAATGGCTGCGGCGCACCGGACTCAAGATCTACGAGGGCTTCGGTCAGTCGGAGACGCCCGTCGTCATCGGCACTCTCTATCCGTGGTCGGAGCCCGAGCCGGGCGCCATTGGATTCCCGGTGCCCGGGTACGACATCATGGCAATCGACGAGGATATGAACGAAGTCCCGCGCGGCGTGACCGGCGAGATCTGCGCCAAGATGCCCGAGGGAGCCGAACACCCCTGCGGGCTCATAATCGGTTACAATTTCAACGAGGAAGAGACGGCCAACGCCTTCCGAGGCGGCTTCTACCATACCGGCGACACCGCCTACCGCGACGAGCACGGCCGCTTCCGCTACGTCGGACGGAACGACGACATAATCAAATCGTCGGGCTACCGAATCGGCCCCTTTGAGATCGAGTCGGTCCTTCAGGAGCACCCGGCGGTACTTGAGGTCGCCGTCACCGGAGTTCCCGATCCCGACGGCATCCGCGGATTTCTCGTAAAGGCGACGATAGTTCTCCGCCCCGGCTTCGAGGGCTCTCCCGAGCTTGTCAAAGAGCTGCAGAACTACGTCAAAAAGAACACGGCGCCCTACAAATACCCGCGCGTCGTGGAATTTGTAAAGGAGCTTCCCAAAACCTTCTCGGGCAAGGTGCGCCGCGCCGAAATCCGCCGCGCCGACGCCGAGAAAGCTAAGGCGTAAACACACCGTGAGCATCACCGAAAAACGCGACAAACGGCTGCTCGTCTTTATCTGCGCGGGCGCATATTTCGCAAGCTATCTTACGAGAGTCAATTATAAGGCGGTACTGTCCGAGATAATCGCCTCGGAGGGATTCGCCATGAGCGAAGCCGCCGCGGCGCTGACCGGCCTTTTCATCACCTACGGGATAGGCCAGCTGATCAGCGGCTGGCTCGGCGACCGGATAAACCCGAAATATCTGATGTGTTCGGGACTCGTCCTGGCGTCGGCAATGAACTTCATACTGCCGCTCCGCCAGTCCACCGCGTGGATGACGGTCATCTGGTGCGTAAACGGCTTCGGGCAGGCGCTGATGTGGCCGCCGATCGTAAAAACGCTCAGCGCCTATCTGTCGGACGACGGATTCATACGCGCGACGGTGCGTGTCTCGTGGGGATCCAATCTCGCGACGATTCTGCTCTACCTCGGGTGTCCCGTAATGATCGGAGCCGCCGGCTGGAAGAGCGTGTTCGGGGTCTGCGGAGCGGTCGGACTCGCCGCGGCAGCGGCGCTCTTCGTTCTTTATTCGAAGATAGAGAAGAAATACGGCAAATCGGTCTCGCGCCCCTCTCAGAAAGAGATTCAGCCCGCCGAAACGGCCGACCGTCCGAAATACACCCCGTTCATCGCCGCTCTTCTCGGAGGAGTGCTCCTGATTATAATCCTTCAGGGCATACTTCGCGACGGAATCGACACCTGGATGCCTTCCTACGTTTCGGAAGTCTTTTCGCTTTCGACGAGGATATCCATCCTTTCGGGCGTCGTGCTGCCGATCTTCACCGTCCTCAGCTACGAGGCCGCCAGGATCATATTCAGCAAAGTTCTGCGCAGCGAAATGTTCTGCGGAGCCGTCTTCTTCATCTTCTGCGCGGTCTGCTCGGCGCTGCTGCTCGCGGCGCGGAACGCCTCTCCCGTAATATCGGTGCTTCTCTTCGCGCTCGCGGTCGGGAGCACGCACGGAGTCAATCAGGTTATGACCTGCTTCGTCCCGGGGCGGTTTAAGAAATTCGGCAACATCTCGACAATCTCGGGCGTGACCAATTTCGCCACCTACGTGGGAAGCGCCCTTTCTACCTACGCCTTCGCGTCGATAACCGAAAAAAGCGGCTGGAACGCGACGGTAATCTCCTGGGTGGTCATCGCCGCAGCCGGCGCTGTCGTCTGCCTCGTGCTTTTCTTCCCTTGGAGAAGATTTCTCGTCAAATACCACTCTTCCGGAGCCGGAAACAATGAAAACAGTAATTAAGATCGGAACGTCGACTATCGCGCACCGCGGCGGGCGGCTCAACATCCGGCGCACGCAGAATCTGTGCGAAATCATCAGCGATATAAAAAACGCCGGACACGAGATAATCATCGTGACCAGCGGAGCCATCGGTATGGGAGTCGGAAAGCTCGGTCTTCCCGGCCGTCCCGACGACATCGCGGGCAAGCAGGCGGCCGCCGCCGTCGGGCAGTGCGAACTGATGTACACCTACGACCGGCTCTTCTCGCAGTACAGCCACACCGTCGCGCAGATACTGCTGACCGCGTCCGACTTCCAGTCTGAAGAGCGTCACCGCAACTTCGAGAACACGGTCGGACGGCTGCTCGGACTCGGAGCCATCCCGATAATCAACGAAAACGACACCGTCGCCACCGACGAGATCGGTGTCGGCGACAACGACACCCTCTCGGCGATGGTCGCGGTAAGCGTCGGCGCCGATCTGCTCGTGCTCCTCTCGGACATCGACGGACTCTACACCGCCGACCCGCATACCGACCCGTCGGCGGAACTCGTGACGCGCGTCCGTTCGGTCGGCGAAGTCGCCGGTTTCGGAGGGGACAGTTACGGCAAACTGGGCACCGGAGGGATGAAGACCAAACTCGCGGCCGCGGAATTCTGCCTCAAAAACGGCACCGATATGATAATCGCCAACGGCAGATATCCCGAACTGCTCTACGATATAATTGACGGAAAAGAGGGAAAATTCACCCTCTTCCGCGCCTGAAAGGATTATTCCATGGAAGACAGACTGCTCCGGCTCTTCTCGGACGCCCGCGCCGCGGCAAAGCTGACCGCCGCCGCGTCCGACACCGAAAAGCGCGACGCGCTCCTCGCGATGGCCGACGCGCTGTGCGACGAAAAAAATCGGAGGACGATACTCGAAGCCAACGCCCGGGACGTGGAACGCGCCCGCGGGAAGCTATCTCCCTCGATGATAGACCGGCTGTCGCTCGACGGACGCCGGCTCGACGGTATGGCCGAAGGAATCCGCGAAGCCGCGGCGCTTCCCGATCCGGTGGGACTGCTGCTTGATTCGACGGTTCGTCCGAACGGTCTACGGATCGACAAGGTCTCGGTGCCGATCGGAGTCATAGGGATCATATACGAATCGCGGCCGAACGTTACGTCTGACGCCGCTGCTCTCTGCCTGCGCAGCGGAAACGCCTGCCTTCTCAAACCGGGCAGCGACGCGACCGAAAGCTGCGCGGCGATAGTATCCGCGCTTCGCTCAGCCCTTCTGCCTTTCGGGCTGTCCGACGCCGTCGGAATACTCGACGGAGGCCGGAGCGACGCCGCCGCGCTGATGGAGGCGACCGGATACGTCGATCTGCTCATACCGCGCGGAGGCGCGAAACTCATCCGCGCCTGCGTCGAAAACGCGAAAATCCCGGTCATACAGACCGGGACCGGCATCTGCCATATTTACGTGGACGGAGCCGCCGACCCCGAAATGGCGCTCGACATCATCGACAACGCCAAAACGTCGCGTCCGTCGGTCTGCAACGCATGCGAGGTCTGCCTCGTCTCGCGCGAAATCGCGGACACCTTCCTTCCCCTTCTGAAAAAAAGGCTGGTCGACGAACGGGCCGCGAAAGGGCTTGTCCCGGTAGAGCTCCGTCTCGACGCCGAGGCGTCGGGAATAATCCCCGGCACTCCGGCGGGAGAGAAGGATTTCGACACCGAATTTCTCGATTATATCCTCGCGGTCGGAATTGTCGACGGGGTAAAGACGGCGGTCGAGCATATCGCGGAGCATTCGACCGGGCACTCGGAGGCGATAGTCACATCCGACGAACGTGCGGCGGATTATTTCCTCCGTTCGGTTGATTCGGCCGCCGTATATCACAACGCTTCGACCAGATTCACCGACGGCGGCGAGTTCGGACTCGGCTGCGAGATCGGTATATCCACGCAAAAAATGCACGCGAGGGGTCCGATGGGCCTGCGCGAGCTGACGTCATACAAATACACCGTCCGCGGAAACGGACAGACAAGGTAGGGAAAAAGATGGCGGATATTATCAGATACAGAGCCGGTTTCATCGGCTGCGGAAACATGGGCGGCACGCTCGCGGCTAACGCCGCGGATTCGCTCGGAGGCGACAAAATCGGTGTCTGCGACACCGACCGCGACCGGGTCGACCGTCTCGTCGGAGAATACGGCTGCGACGACGCCGATATCCCGACGCTTATCGAAAAATCCGATTACGTCTTTCTCGGCCTCAAGCCGGGCGCTCTGAGAAAGGTTATGCCGGAATACGCGGACTGCTTCGCCGGGCGCGAAGACTGCGTCGTCGTTTCGATGGCTGCGGGCGTCACGATCGAGGAAATCAGAAGTATCTGCGGCGGACACGGGAAAATCATCCGCATAATGCCCAATCTCGGATGCCGCGTCGAAGAGGGAATGATTCTCGAATCGACCGACGGAGAGGCCGATGACAACGATCTCGACGGTCTTGAAGAGATACTCGGGTACGCCGGAAGCTTCGAGCGCATACCCGAAGCTCTTATGGACGCCGGATGCGCACTCTCGGGGAGCGGACCGGCCTTCGCCTATATTTTCATCGAGGCGCTGGCGGACGCCGGTGTCGAGTGCGGCCTTTCCCGCAAGACGGCTCAGAAGCTCGCCGCGCAGACGGTGCTCGGAGCCGCGAAAAGCGTTCTGACCTACGGAAACCCCGCCTCGCTCAAGGACGACGTATGCAGCCCGGGCGGCACCACGATCGCCGGCGTGCACGCGCTTGAAACGGCCGGATTCCGCGCCGCCGCGATGGACGCTGTCATAGCCGCGTACAAAAAAGCCAAGGCATTGTCCTGATTGTCCTAAGGAGAAGGTAACAATGTCCGAAACGAGAAGACCGGCCCCGGATTTTGCGCTTTACGATCAGAACGGAAAGCTCCGCTCGCTCTCCGAATGGAGAGGACGCAAAGTCGTGCTCTATTTTTATCCGAAGGATATGACGTCGGGCTGCACCTGCCAGGCGGTCGGTTTCGCCGAGCTTTACCCGAAGTTCGCGGAGAAGGGCGTCGAAATCATCGGCGTCAGCCGCGACAGCGTCGCCTCGCACAAAAAATTCGAAGAGAAGAATTCCCTGCCCTTCGTCCTGCTGTCCGACCCCGACCGCGCCGCGACCGAGGCGTACGGCGTCTGGAGAGAGAAGAAAAACTACGGCAAAACGGCTATGGGAGTCGTCAGAAGCTCCTTCATCATCGACGAAGAGGGCTTCATCACAGGCGAATTCATAGGCGTCCGCTCGCAGGACAACCCCCGGAAGATGCTCGAAGAGATAGAGAAAACAATAAAAGACCTGTAATGACAGAGGCACTGTGTTCGCATACTGTGAAAAAAACGGTGATCGCCCAAGGAAAACCTTCGCCCCGCTTTGCGGGGAGAAGGTCCCCGAGGCAGTTTCCGATTTATCAATCGCTGCACCTTGCGCCGAGGGGGAATGAGGGGCGGTAAATCATCTCACTCCCCTCATCCGTCTCCGGCGCGATTTTTGTCCGTGATCGCTCACGATTGCACGCCGGATCCACCTTCTCCCCGCAAAGCGGGGCGAAGGTTTAATGTACGACGGGCATGCCGTCGGTCTGTGGTGAAAGTCCACAAGGGGCGTAGTTGCCGACGAACCCCAAAGCGACTCCCAAGGTTTACGTCGTGAGGCGT
>JAGDAM010000110.1 GCA_017959485.1 Clostridia bacterium | reverse complement strand
GTCAAGATTGAAGGCGGCAAGGTTACGGACAGATTCTCATCCTTTGTCGATCCGGGCATTCATATTCCCGAGTTTATCACGGGCAAGACGGGTATCTCGGACGCAGACGTCGCCGGAGCTCCGAAGATCGAGGAAATTCTGCCGGAATTTGCCGTATTTTTCGGCGGATGTCTGCTCGTCGCGCACAACGCCGATTTCGACACCGGTTTCATAAGAGAGAACTGCGCGCGTCTCGGAATACCCTTCGCCAACCCGCGCCTTGACACGGTGTCCCTCTCGAGATTTTTGAACAGGGATCTGTCGAGGCACCGTCTCGACACGCTCGCCCAGTATTTCAAGCTCGGCGATTTCAACCATCACAGGGCGGTCGACGACGCCGAGATGCTTTCGCTCATCTATCTTAAGATGATCGAAAAGATGCGCTCCGAGGAGATCACCGATCTGGCCGGTCTGCGCGAAGCCGCGCTTACCTCGTCGGATCCGAAAAAGCTTCCGTCGCATCACATGGTGATTCTCGTCCAAAATCAGAAGGGAATGAAGAATCTCTACCGGCTGATATCCGAGAGTTATCTCAACTATTATTATTACAATCCGAGGATACCGAAGACCCGGCTTGACAAATACAGGGAGGGCCTGCTTCTCGGCAGCGCCTGTTCGGGCGGAGAGCTGTTTGAGGCGATACTCGACAACCGTCCCGAGAGCGAGATCGAGGAGATCGCCTCGTATTACGATTATCTCGAAGTCCAGCCGGTCGGCAACGACTCCTATCTTGTCGAGGAAGGCAAACTCGAAAGTTTCGACGATATCCGCCGGATCTCGGAGCGGATAGTCCGGCTCGGGGAAAAACTCGGCAAGCCGGTCGTCGCGACCTCCGACTCGCATTTTATCGATCCGCAGGACGAGATCTACCGCCGCATACTGCAGGTCGGCAACAAAATGAAGAACGCCGACCGCGAGATACCCCTGTATCTGCGCACGACGGAGGAGATGCTCGATGAGTTTGCCTGGCTCGGAAGAGAAAAGGCGTACGAAATAGTCGTCACAAACACGAACAAAATCGCGGATATGATCGAACGCGTCCGGCCGATACCGAAGGGTTCGTATCCTCCCCATCTTGAAGGGTCGAACGAGGAGCTGTCTGAAAAATGCTGGGCGCGCGCGAAGGCCAACTTCGGGGATCTGCTTCCCGAAAACGTGCGTTCGCGCCTCAAGACCGAGCTTGACTCGATCATCACGCACGGATTCGCGGTGCTTTACGTCATAGCCGAGCGCCTCGTTTCCTTCAGCGAGAGTCAGGGATACCTCGTCGGTTCCCGCGGATCGGTGGGCTCATCCTTTGCGGCAACGATGGGAGGCATTTCGGAAGTCAATCCGCTTCCTCCGCACTACAGATGTCCGAAGTGCCGCTTCAGCGATTTTTCAAACGTCGGCGGAGTCGGATCGGGATTCGACCTTCCCGACGCCTTCTGCCCGGTCTGCGGCACGAAACTCGAGGCGGACGGTCAGGATATTCCTTTCGAGACCTTCCTCGGCTTTCACGGAGAAAAATCTCCCGATATCGACCTGAACTTCTCCGGAGACGTCCAGGGAAAGGTGCACAAATTCACCGAGGATCTTTTCGGAAGCGAAAACGTTTTCAAGGCGGGAACCATCTCGACTCTTGCCGACAAGACCGCTTACGGATACGTTATGAAATACTTCGAGAACCGCGGGGAGATGCTTCCGCGTGCGGAGATCGACCGGATCGTCTCGAGGTGCATGGGAGTGAAAAAGACGACGGGTCAGCATCCGGGCGGAATAATAGTCGTCCCGCGCGACCGCGACGTATATGACTTTACCCCGATCCAGCATCCCGCGGACAAGGCGAATTCGGATATAATCACAACCCACTACGCGTTCACCTATCTGCACGATACCATACTTAAGCTCGACGAACTCGGACACGATATCCCGACTAAATACCGCTATCTTGAGATATACAGCGGTATTCCGGTAACCGACGTTCCGATGAACGACCGTTCGGTCTACAGTCTCTTCGAGTCGACCGAGCCGCTCGGGATTGAGCAGATGTCCAGAGAGGACCCCGACACCCGCCTTTGCGGCCTCTCGACCGGAACGCTCGGAATACCCGAGATGGGTACCTCCTTCATTCAGGGGGTTCTGCTCGACGCGAAGCCGAAAAACTTCGCCGACCTGCTCCAGATATCCGGTCTGACGCACGGAACCGACGTCTGGCTCGGGAACGCTCAGGACCTTATCAGAAACGGGACCTGCACCATTTCCGAGGTCGTAGGAACCCGTGACGGCATTATGCTCGACCTTATCAGATACGGCGTCGAGAAGTCGATGGCTTTCTCGATAATGGAGAAGGTCAGGAAGAACAAAAAGGGAGAGCAGCTCCCCGACGAAATGTATTCCGCGATGCGCGAAGCCGGAGTCCCCGAGTGGTATATGGGGTCGCTCCAGAAGATCAAATATATGTTCCCGAAGGCTCACGCCGCGGCCTACGTAATGTCTGCGGTGCGTCTCGCCTGGTTCAAGATACACAAGCCGGTCGCCTTCTACTGCGCCATGTTTACCGTGGCGCCCGACGGATTCGACGGAATGTCCGCCGTCAGGGGCAGGGAGGCGGTGAGAAAACTGCTCGCCGAAATCGACAGCCGCGGCAAGGAAGCCACGGCCAACGATCAGAGGACCGCTTCCTGCATGCAGCTTGCCCACGAGTGCATCATGAGAGGTATAAAGTTCCTCCGGGCGAGTCTCGACAGGTCGGACAGCAAGCGCTTTCTGCCCGAGGACGGAAACATTCGCATACCCTTCTCGGCGCTTCCCGGACTCGGAGAAAGCGCCGCGGCCGCGATCGTCGCCGAGAGAGAGAAGGAGCCCTTCATGTCTGTTGAGGATCTGCGTACCCGCACGGGGGTCAACAAGAGCGTCATCGCCGTTCTTCGCGACAGCGGAGCGCTCGGAGACCTTCCCGAATCGAACCAGATGTCTCTCTTTGATCTTCTCTGATGAATATTTTGATGCAAGTAATGAATATTTACGGTATTTGTGAATTTTTATCGAGTTTTGCTTGACAAAGTATGAATTCGGGTGTATAATATGCAACATCGGTCGGACAGACACGAAATCTAACCCGAAAGAGACCTATAAGATGAAAAAACAGGATAAAAAGATAAAGAAAGTCGTACTTGCCTACTCCGGCGGTCTTGACACCTCGGTGATCATTCCCTGGCTGAAAGAAAACTACGAAGGATGCGAGGTAATCGCGGTTGCCGGAAACGTGGGACAGGGCGACGAGCTCGACGGACTTGAGGAAAAAGCGCTGAAGACGGGCGCATCCAAGCTCTATATCTGCGATCTCACCGACGAATTCGTCGACGATTTCATCATTCCCACGATGAAAGCCGGCGCCGTATACGAGGATTATCTGCTCGGAACATCCTTCGCGCGCCCCTGCATCGCCAAAAAGCTTGCCGAGATTGCTCTCGCCGAAGGAGCCGATGCGATTGCTCACGGCTGCACCGGAAAAGGCAACGATCAGGTGCGGTTCGAGCTTACCATCCAGCATTTCGCACCCGGCATGAAGATCATCGCTCCCTGGCGCGAATGGTCCATTCGCTCGCGCGAAGAGGAGATCGAATACGCCGAGGCGCACGATATTCCGCTGCGGATCACACGCGAGACCAACTATTCGAAGGACAAGAACCTGTGGCATCTCTCGCACGAGGGACTCGATCTCGAGAACGCCGGAAACGAGCCGCTTTACGACAAGCCGGGTTTTCTCGAGATGGGCGTGTCTCCGATCCAGGCGCCCGACGTGCCCGAGTACGTCGAGCTGGAGTTCGAAAAAGGGATCCCCGTCGCTCTCGACGGAAAGAAGATGAGCGCCAAGGAGATCATTCTCGCGCTGAACAAGATCGGCGGACGCAACGGTATCGGCCTGCTCGATATCATCGAAAACCGCCTCGTTGGCATGAAATGCCGCGGCGTATACGAGACTCCCGGCGGAGAGATTCTCTATTTCGCCCATAAATATCTCGAAACGCTCACTCTCGACAAGATGACCTCGCACGAGAAGCAGAAGATCTCGGTGACCTTTGCCGAACTCGTTTACAACGGACAGTGGTATACGCCGCTGCGCGAGGCGCTTTCCTGCTTCGTCGACGCGACCCAGAAAAACGTCACCGGAAAGGTGCGTCTCAAGCTCTACAAGGGCAACATAATCAAAGCGGGCGTGTGGTCGGATTACGCCCTCTATTCGGAAGAGCTGGCAACCTTCGGCGAGGACAACGTTTACGACCAGTCGGACGCCGCCGGATTCATACATCTCTACGGACTTCCGATCAAGGTCGCCGCGCAGGTCGCCGCAGCCGCGGAGAAGAAAAAGTGAGCGCCAAACTCTGGGAGGGAAGAACGTCGGGCAGTATCAACCCCGCCGCCGAGGCCTTCAACTCGTCGATCGGTTTCGATTCGCGCATGTTCCGCGAGGATATCGCGGGGAGCGCAGCCCACGCGCGGATGCTCGCGAGATGCGGGATCATTTCGGAGTCCGACAGCGATCTTATCGTCGACGGACTTAAGAAGATCCTCTCGGATATCGAATCGGGAGAACTCCCGATCGATCCGAAGGCGGAGGATATTCACTCCTTCGTCGAACAGACGCTGACCGCGAGGATCGGGGAGGCGGGCAAAAAGCTTCATACGGCGAGAAGCCGGAACGATCAGGTCGCGCTCGATCTGCGCCTTTATCTGAGAAAGACGGCGGGCGAGATCCGGAAGCTGCTTTTCCGGCTCTGCTCCGCGGTCGCCGACAAGGCGGAAGAGTACCCGGACGCCGTTATGCCCGGCTACACGCATCTGCAGCGGGCGCAGCCGGTGACCTTCGGGCACTGCCTTATGGCTTATCCTCCGATGTTCCTGCGCGACGCGGGACGGCTTGACGACTGCGTCAGAAGAATGAACGTGTCGCCTATCGGCTCCTGCGCGCTCGCAGGGACCACCTACCCCGCCGACAGACTCGGCGAGTCGTTTGAACTCGGTTTTGACGGTATTTGCGAAAACTCGATAGACGGAGTTTCCGACCGTGATTTCGTGATCGAGTTTTTGTCGGCTTTATCACTGATTATGATGCATCTCTCCCGCTTTTCGGAAGAGATT
>JAGDAM010000109.1 GCA_017959485.1 Clostridia bacterium | reverse complement strand
TGGCGCTCTAACCAACTGAGCTATACCCACCGTATGGCGCGCGTTAAGGGACTCGAACCCCCGGCCTACTGCTTAGAAGGCAGTTGCTCTATCCGGCTGAGCTAAACGCGCATTGCGGTCTTCAGCGTCAACGGCGCGCCGTTTCCGGCGCGCCGTCAATGTGGAGCGGGTGATGGGACTCGAACCCACGCGGCCAGCTTGGAAGGCTGGAATTCTACCATTGAACTACACCCGCAAAGACGCCGTTTTTCAAAACCGCTTGAATATGATATCACATCTTCGGGTCTTTGTCAATGTTTTTTTCGGTTTTTTCCAAAAAAAGATAAAAAAAGAAGACAATACCGCCGGGTTCGCGTGCGGCGAAATGTGCGGTACCGCCTTGACATTCACCCCTGTTTGCTGTATAATAATAACTTGAATTATAAGGCGACGCGCGCGTGTACGCGCGAATTGCGAATTGTTCGAAGGCGGTACTCCTATGAAAAATATCCTGTCAGCCGAAATACTTTGCGTCGGAACCGAGCTGCTGCTCGGGGACATAATAAACACCAACGCTTCGTTTATGGCTCAGCGGCTTGCCGAACTTTGCATACCCGTCTACAGACAGGGAGTCGTCGGAGACAATCCCGAACGGCTTTCTGCGATGCTCGGAGAGGCCTTTTCACGCGTGGATACCGTCTTTCTCTCGGGCGGTCTCGGGCCGACCTGCGACGATCTGACGAAGGAGACGGTAGCCGAGTTTTTCGGCCTCCCGATGAGGCGGGACGAAGCGACGCTTTCGAGGATAGAAAAGTATTTCCGCGACGTCGGCAGACCCATGCCCGACAACAACCGCAAACAGGCGCTGGTGCCCGAGGGAGCCGTCGTTTTCCCGAACGGCAACGGTACCGCGCCGGGACTCGCCGTTGAAAGCGGAGAGAAGACGGCGATTCTTTTGCCCGGACCGCCGGTCGAGCTCGAACCGCTCTGGTATGCCGAAGTCGCTCCCTATCTCGCAAAGAGGTCTTCGGGAACCATCGTATCGCACAACGTGCACGTGATCAATCTCGGGGAGTCCGCCGCCGAGGAGATCCTTCGGGATATGATGCTCGAGGGAAGCAATCCTACGGTCGCTCCCTACTGCAAGGACGGCGAGGTCCGTCTTCGCGTCAGCGCCTTCGCGGCCGACGCTGCCTCGGCAGACGCGCTTTGTCTCGGGGCTATCGAAAAGATAAAAAAGACGAAGGTCGGTGAGTATATTTACGGAATTGACGTCGACTCGGCCGAGAACGCGCTGCTGGCGGTGCTCAGAGAACGCGGCATGACGCTCGCGGTCGCCGAATCCTGCACCGGAGGGCTGCTCGCCAAGCGCGTTACCGACATAGCCGGCTGCTCCGACGTCTTTCTCGGAGGATGCGTGACCTACGCTAACGAGGCGAAGATCCGGCTTACAGGCGTGAATCCCGAAACTCTCGCTAAACACGGCGCCGTATCCGAAGAGACCGCGAAAGAGATGGCGAGAGGCGTCCGCCTCGCGCTCGGCGCTTCGATGGGGCTCGCGACGACGGGGATCGCGGGACCGGGCGGCGGTACTCCCGAAAAGCCGGTCGGAACCGTCTACGTCGCGGTTTCAACGGAGAATGGCGAGACGGTCAAGCGTCTTTCGATGTCTCCGCTCCGCTCCCGTGCGTATATCAGATACTCTTCCTGCACTCAGGCATTCGGGCTCGGACTCGCCGCGCTTTCGGACGCCGTGAAGGAAAGAGCGGGGGACTGGGCGTAGAGCCATCGCGCCTCGCGGCGCTCGGCAGTGAAATCGTACGGCTGCGCCGTACGGTGAAAATGTCCGGCAGCGCCGGACGGTGAAATAAAACGCTTCGCGTTTTGTGAAATCTTCGGGCGCAGTCCGAAGGTGAAAAGAGACGTGAATCATAATAAATACTATGGTATACGCCGTAGGGGCGGCCGGGGCCTTCGCGCCTCGCGGCGCTCGGCAGTGAAGTCATACGGCTGCGCCGTACGGTGAAGTTCGGCCTGCGGCCGAGTGAAATAAAACGCTCCGCGTTTT
>JAGDAM010000108.1 GCA_017959485.1 Clostridia bacterium | reverse complement strand
TTGGTGATATCTCAAATAATACTTTACTTGTGCCTTCCCCTTTGGGGAAGGCAAACGTTAACACCGCTTTCGCGGTCACCCGGGCTCGGCGAAGGCGAGGCATCCCCTCAAGGGGAAGGCAAACGGAATATAGTATTTGGGATATCACCAATTTCCTTCGGCAATACCTTTGTTCATGTCTATTAATGCCAAAACTATTGTAACGGCAATTATCGAAAATCCGATTGACAAGATTACAGCTTTCTTTTTCATTTTGAATCCCCTCCTATAAAAATTCCTCAATTCTTTGAAGGTCAAAATATTAACTGCCGTTATTTTTTATTATAACATATCACCCGGTAAAACCCAAGTGAGGGGCGGAGCGGGCAAAACGGATCTTTTCCGTAAAAAACTTGACTTTCGGGAAAAAAAGGTGTATCATTCTCTCACGTGCTCGCCTCAACTGAGCCGTTATCTGTTTCGGAGCATAACGAATGAAAAAAACAGTCACCTGCGTCATCGCAGTCATTATCCTTCTCGCGGCTGTGATTTGTGCCGCGCTGCCGGTTTCCGCCGCGTACGAGTTCGGAGAAGTTTATAAAACGTCGGAGTATTACGAACGACTTGCCGCTTACAGGCTCACCGGAGACGCGCGCTACGACGTCGTCTCGATTGCCCTGACGCAGGTCGGGTACCACGAAGGCGACTCGGACGCCGATATGGACGGCCTCAACTATTCGGGAAGCCGCAACTTCGTAGAATACACCCGCCTTTACGGCAAGCTCGACAACGGCGAGGGCAACGGCGTCAGTTACGGATACGCCTGGTGCGCCGCCTTCGTCTCCTGGTGCATGCGTCAGGCGAAAGTACCCGAAACGACCGTCGTGACCGAGGTCTCCTGCCCGCGTATGATCAAATTCCTCTCGGGGCTCGGTACCTACAAGACGCGCGAGAGCGGATTTGTCCCCCAGCCCGGAGACATGATCTTCTTCAAAAACGCCGGATCTACGGCAACCTCGACGCATATCGGGATCGTCGTGGGAGTAAAGGACGGGGAGGTGTACACCGTCGAAGGCAACGCCGACAACAACGTAACGAGACGCATATACTCCATGTCCGACAGCTATATCGTTGGCTACGGGGCGCCGGATTATACGGTTAAAGAGGGCGCCGTCTACGACTTCCCGCTCTACGCCGCCGAACCCTACCCGGCGGGCGAATACGTCGTCACCGCAGACTCTCTCAACCGCCGCGACGGCCCAGGAACCTCCTACGCTATAAACGGCGTTCTGTCGCGAGGAGACCGCGTCACGGTGACCGAAACCGACGGCGGCTGGGGAAAGACTGCTCTCGGCTGGATATCGATGTCCTACGCTGTCCGCGCCGATCTTGTCAACTACCGCGTGACCTACTCGGGCGCCGACGTCTCGCGCCTGCCGGCAACGCAGCGCAAGCTGACCGGGCAGCAGCTGACTCTGTCGGATCAGATTCCGGTAAAGCAGGGATATCTTTTCGAGGGCTGGGCGACGTCTCCGGCGGGCGATCCGGTCTATGCTCCGGGTAGCGTTTACGACGCAGATGCGGATCTTGCGCTTTACGCCGTATTCACTCCGACAAAGGTCAAAATGTCCTTCTTCGACAGCGACGGAACGACTCTTCTCTTCGAGCGTGAATACGACTACGGAAGCGACATGCGGAAAGACCCTCCCGAAGATCCCGTAAAGGCGCCGTCCGAAGGAAAGATATACACCTTTGCCGGGTGGGATCCGAAACTGCCAGGGTACGTAAAGTGGGAAACCTCCTTCACCGCGACCTGGACGGAAAGCCCGGCTCCGGAGACGACGGCGGCGGAAACGGTTTCATCCGAAGAGCCCGCAAGCGGCGGATGCGGAAGCTCGTCCGGCTCCGCTGCGCTGACCGCCGCGCTTATCGGCGCGCTCTTTGCGGCGTTTGTACGTAAAAAAACGGAAAAAGAGGGTACGGATTAAGACTTTTTTCGATTTTGCTCTTGCAATAAACATCTTTTTTTGATATAATATTCAAGCTTATGACAACGCGCGCGCAAGCGCTGACAGGAGGAGACCGTAATGGAGATTGCTCTCGGTATAGTTCTGGTGGTTATCGCCGTTCTTATAATCGTTTCTGTTCTGCTTCAGTCGGGAAGCGACAGCCGCATGTCGGGTGTCATCTCGGGAGCCGCCGAAACATTTTTAGGCAAGGACAGAGGATCGAGACTTGACAAGGTTCTGAACAAGGTCACGCCCATCCTTTCGGGTGTGTTCGCAGTTATCTGCCTTGTGCTCTATGTTTTCGTAATCAGATAACCGGAGTAAAAAATCGCGGCGCCGATGCCCCAAACGGGGACGGTGCCGCGTTTTTTTGTTTGCAATACCGCAACCGAGCTGCGGTCAGCCGTTGTCTCTTCTCTTTTTGTCCTCTTTGATCTTCTTCGACCAGTTTTTCGGCACTTCTCCGCATTCGCACATTGCGCAGACGGTATCGGCGACGGTATCGTAAAGCACAGCGGTCCCGGCCCTGTCGGCTTTGTAATCGACGGCGCAGGAAGGGCTGACGCCTATTCTGCCGGCCGTCTCGACCGAATCGATATTGGCGCCGATAAAGAGGAATTCCCAGCCCTCCTTCGTCAGCGATTTGACCGTCTTCTTCACGTCCTGCGCCCGGTAGCGGGAGCTGGCGTTTTCAAGTCCGTCGGTTGTGATGACGAAGAGCGTCTTTTCCGGAAGATCCTCCGGCCGGATATACCTGTGGATCGTCTTCACGTGGTCGATAGTCTCTCCGACGGCGTCGATAAGCGCGGTAGACCCCGACGGGACGTAATCGTCGGAGGTCAGCTTCTTTACGCTCTCAAGCGGAACGCGGTCGTGCAGTTTCTCGGTCACGTGGTTGAAAAGGACGGTCGTCACGAGGCATTCGCATCCGGCTTCCTTCTGGCGCTCGATCATCGAGTTGAATCCGCCCACGGTGTCGCTTTCGAGCCCCGACATCGATCCGGAGCGGTCGATGATGAATACGAGCTCGGTCAGGTTTCTTTTGGTTTCGGTCATTTTTCTTTCTCCTTTATTGTGAAATAATTATATTCGCGGCGCCGGTTCTTTCCCGGTGCCGCGATTATTATACATCTTGCGGAGAAATATAAGGTCGCCTGCGAGGCGACAAATCAGTCTTTTCAAAATGTGTGTTTGCAAAAGAAAGACTGCATATGGAAAACCGCCCGTAGGGGCCGATCCTTTTCGCGGAGCGAAATGGTTCGGCCCGCCTGAACAGATAACCATCCGTTGCTAT
>JAGDAM010000107.1 GCA_017959485.1 Clostridia bacterium | reverse complement strand
TTTTCGTCGTATCCGGGGGACCGTTCTTTCAGCTCGGCGGTTATCTCATCGAATTTCAGAATATCCGGACTGTCGAGTTTTTCCCTCCGGTTTTCGTAGGTAATATACTCGAATCCGCTTGACTCAAGCCGGGCGTAAAACTCGCGGACACCTTTATCGACGGCAATCTTCATAAAATCTATATCCGAAAGAACGCTTTCGAGGACGTTTTTGTCAATACCGCTCAGCAGATTTTCAGTCGACGTACCGAAACTGTCTCTGAGGATGATCCTGGCTTTTGCGTAAATATCGCTGCCGGTTTTATATCTCTGAACCGTCTCGCCGGCAGGATCGCTTTTGAACGAGACAAGACAATTCTTTCCGTCGAGAAGTAAGATCCTGAAATTCCCGAAACAGTAATACTCTCCGTTACCTGCATCGGCGACGAACAGCAGATTCATATAGTACCCGGAAAGGTCGTCGCTGCAGGTAGAGTCAGCGTGCGCGGATAAATCGTCGGAGAGGATGAAAAACAGATCAAGAGCCGATCTTCCGGTCTTCCACCCGCCGCCCCACACGTTGTCGAGCCGTTCTTCGGTATCGGTGTTATGCGGCCCACAGGATAAGCGTACGCTGAAGTCGTCAGCCTGTATTCCGCTGCGTTCGATCTCTTCCTCTCCGAGGGCGCATGGAAGCAGAAAGGCGCCTCGGGGACCGTCTGAGCTTCCGTACGGAGACAGGTAGTAGCGCCATTGATAATCCGATTCGATCCCTTCGTCATAATAATTCTCGATCAGCGGTCCCGATTCTCCGGGCAGGATCTTTCCGAGCGGAATGCCGAATTCCTGCGAACCCTCAATGCGAAAAACAGAGAAATAAATTACCGAGTATAATCCATCCCCGTCGGTGTAACCGATATTTAAGGGAGCCCACCTCGCGCTGTGTCCTCTCAGAAAGGCGAATGCAGTCTCGTCACCGCTTTTTCCGTCCCTGAGGCAGATATCGTACGTCCATCCGATAGAATCCAGATTCGGGGTCCTGTTAATCATTATTAAGGCGTCCGGTACTCCGTCGCCGTTGTAATCGATCTTTTTGTCATCTGAGACGATCTTTACAGTACGGTACGCAGTCGACGGGAAACCGGGAAGCGGGACGTCGTCCGGATCATCTTCCGTTGCCGCAGGTGCGTCCGACGCCGGAGTACCGGTCCCGCTTTCCCCGGACGGGACGCCGGAAGGTCTGCCGATCCCGGGAATCGCGGAAGGTAAAATGCCGAGAAGCGACGCCGATAAAAATCCGATAACGAGCGCCGCGGCTGCAATTGCGGCGGCCGGCGCAGCTTTGGAGCCGACCCTGCGAACCCGTGTACTTTTACCGACGGTTTTTGAAAAGGATTCTTCGACGATATCCTCGTCTATCAGCGCCATCGCGTCGATAACGTCACTTTTTTTCATCGTCAGTCTCCTTTCTGCTTGCATCCTTCAGTTTTTTTCTGGTGCGGAATAGTATTATCCCAACGTTTTTTGCCGTAAGTCCGGACTCTTCGGCGATCTGCTGCGGTTTTTCGAAAAAATGGTAACGCCTTACGAAAATCTTTCTGTCCCTTTCCGGAAGAGTTCTCAGAAAAGCGCCGATCAGAGCGGCAAGTTCCCCGGAAGAAAGGGTAAGGTTCTTCGGCAGACACTTTTCAAGCTCTCTTCTGACGGCGTCGTCGTTTTCGATTATCGTAT
>JAGDAM010000106.1 GCA_017959485.1 Clostridia bacterium | reverse complement strand
TTGAGCGATTCTACGGGCCAGCTGACGTAGAATTCTCCCGCGACGACGCCCTCGCAGTATTCAAGCAGCCCGACGAGGTTTATCAGTATCAGTCCGTCGGTATCGTCCTTTACGTATCTGCGAAAGCAGAACGCACCGTCGTAAAGATAACCGTTGGCGACGTAGCAGAGGTAGGATCTGTCGGTTCCCGGTCCCTGAAGAGCGCAAACCGCTCCGCATCTGTTTTCCTCGCCTGCGTATTTGAAGAGAATCGTGTCGTAATCCTCGTTGAGAACGGTGATTCCGTTGAAGGAGGGCGAGGCGACCGAAACTTCGAATCCGTCGAGTTCGGATCCTATGGCCGCCGCGGCTGCGGTAGCCGAGGCGTAGTCGGCAAACGCGCCTATTCTTATTACCTTTTCGCCCGAAATCAGGGCGGGGAAGACCTGTTCGTAGGTGATTCCGTAGAGATCCCGGATGTCCGGAAGAAGGTCCCAGATTCCGGTGATTACCGGTTCCCCCGGCTCCGCCGTCAGATCGGACGACTCTTCCGCGGCGCCGGTGACGGGCGTTTCCGCCGGCTGCGTCAGCGACTCTTCCGGATTCGTTTCCGGAGTGTCCGCGGTTACGGCGTCTGAGGAATTCTCCGGGTTCTGACCGTTTCCGGGTCCGGCTTCCGTCTCTTCGGTCAGAGAGGGGCCGGCCGGTTCGTCGCCGGTACCCGCGGGGGCCGCGGGCTCGGGAGCATCCGAAAGACGCAGCTCAACGTGATAAGCTCCGACGTCGGTGTCGTTTTCGTTCGCCGCGACCGAACAGGATTTGTATCCGACCGAAAGATTGCAGTCCTCCGCGACGATGACGTCGTTCTCGTCGGTCGTCCAGACAGGCGTGAAAGCCCGCTCTGTTTTTGAAATGAGCGATTCCCCGAAGGCGAATCCGTACTGGGAGGTGATTTCATGCGAGACGGTAACGCTCGTGCCCCATCGCAGGGCGACCGCGACGTAGAATTCGCGGTCGCTCGCAGACGAGGCGAAGGCGGCGCTTTCGGTTGGGGAAAGCTCCGCCGCGACTGCCCGGCTGCCGATAATAAACTCGAGAGCGATCACCGCGACTCCCGCGATCATTAAGAAGGCGAGAAAAATCGCGACGATCCTGACGGCTATTGCGGCGGCTCCGGCTTTTTTGTCTTTCTTACTGCCCGACAATTGTGAATCGTCCTCCGATCATTATGTAAGCGCCGTCGACGCTTGTTATCCTGATTCCTCTTCCGTCCCCGCGTGGGATGAGAAGATTGTGATAGATCGGTACCCTGTCTCCGTCAAACAGTTCGGAGCCGTCCGACAGGTCGTTGAGACCCTGGCGGGTTGCGGGTGCGTTGAAGGGCGACAGAACCTCGGCGGAACCCGCTCTGAGTATTACGAGCGCGCTGCCTTCTTCTCCGTCTGCCGTAACGACCGCTCCGTAGGGACGGTATACCGGAGTAAAGAGCCGTCCCGCTTCTTCCGCGACCGCCGAGAACTGCTCGGTGAGTTCCGCCAGGTCGGATTTGAGCTTGGCGATGTCTCCGTCGGCCGAGGTGAGCGCGTTGACTTTATAGGTCAGTGTCTCCAGCTTGGTGGAGATCGACGAGATCTGACTGAAATTGCGCGAGAGAGTGCTGACGTCCGAGCGCACCGTCGTCACCGAGTTGTAAAGCGAGTCGAGACTGTCCGAAAGCTGCCCGATCTCCGTCTCAAGCGAAGAGACGTCGCTCTGGAGTTCCGACACCAGAGAATTTATCTCTTTTTTTGCGGAGTCGAGCTGACTCTTCAGCGAGGAGTTCTCGGATTTGAGTTCCTCGTACTTTGCCTCGAGCGCGGAAATGCGCGAGAGGATCTGCTCGGCTCCCGCGGATGAGAGTCCTCCGCCTCCTCCGCTCCCGCCGCCGGTCAGTTCGACGAGTTCAAGCCGTGACCTGAGACCGTCGACCTCCTCGCGGAGTTCCCCGATCTGCTCGCCGACGAATTTTTCCATCGCCGACCATGCAACGACCGGGTCCTTGGAACTGTCGTAGATGACGGTTCCGTAAACGGTGAAAGAGGCGGCCAGCGCGAGCGCAAAAGCCGCTGCCGCGAGGATAAGACGCGGCACGCGTCTCCCATCGCGGGACGTACGGCGGATATTGTTGTTATCAGTCATTTTGTCGGCCTTAAATATCTATTTTCAGCTGTTCCCCGTCCGACGGCAGTTTTGCCGGCGAGGCGGGTATTTTGGTTTTTTTGAAACCCTTGGAAGTGCCCCCGATTGCCGAGAGGTCGCGGGTCGCCGAGATGAGGGAACCGCCTTTTTTGAGCGAGACGAGGGTCACTCCCTGAGCGGTCTTGGTGGTTTTGACCGGGATAAGGGAGGTGGATATCACCGCTCCGCGTCCTCCGTCGGCGATGAGGAGGATATCGAAGGGGGATTCCTCTTCGAAGACTCCTACCACCGGCGACACGGTAGAGAAGCATCCCTGGAGTTTCTTCCGGTTTCCCTTTATCTCGTATGCCGAAAGCGGAATCTTTACGCCTTTGCCGTTTGCGAAAACGTATACCATATTGCGGCTTTCAGGCCAGTCTCCGATCCGGCAGAACACGGGTTTCTCGTCGGGTTCGAATCCGAGCACCGCCGGCAGATAGTCGCCGAGTTCGGATGCCTTGCAGGTCCCGAAATCGTTTCCGCGGCAGCGGAATATCCGTCCGCGCCCGGTGAAGAAGGCGAGTTCCGAGACGTTTTCGCCGTCGAATTCGCAGATTATGCTGTCGTCTTCCTTCAGGGTCTGCTCGTCGTTGCCGCGGAGAGACTTGTCGGTGATCTTTTTGAAATATCCCTCTTTCGTGAGAAAATATCTGACGGGATAGTTGTCGATATGATCCTCTTTGCGGTAGACGGCGACGTCAGAGACGTCGATAAGGTCGGTGCGGCGCGGCTTTCCGTATTTCTTTTTGACCTCGGCGAGCTGTGACGCGATCAGCCGGCGGAGCCGTATCTCGTCCTTCAGAGTCGCTTCGGTGTCATCGATTTTCTTTCGAAGGTCGTCAATCTCCTGAATCCTTCCGAGAATATACTCCCGGTTGAGATTGCGCAGGCGAATCTCGCAGATGAATTCAGCCTGGAGTTTGTCGATTTTGAATCCGGCGCAGAGGTTGGGGACGACGTCCGCCTCGCGCTCGGTTCCGCGTATGATGGCTATCGCCTTGTCGATATCGAGCAGGATCTGTCCGAGTCCGAGCAGCAGATGAAGCTTTTCCTTCATCTTTCCGAGGTCGAAGGAAAGCTCCCGGCGCAGGCAGGCCGATCTGAATGCAATCCATTCGATAAGGATTTCCCTCACGCCGAGCGTGCGAGGAACCGAATCGATAAGCAGGTTGAAGTTGCAGGCGAAGGTGTCCTCGAGCGGCGTCTCCTTGAAGAGCCGCACCATCAGCGCCTCGGGGTCTGTTCCGCGGCGGAGGTCGATCGTCAGCTTGAAGCCGTCCTTGTCGATCTCGTCTCTGAAATCGGTGACGTCCCTCAGCTGACCGGCTTTCATCATCTTGGTCAGCTGGGCCATGATCGCCTCGATCGTGGTCGAGTAGGGAATCTCAAGTATGTCGATGCAGTTGGACTGCTTGTCGTACGAGTATTTCGCCCTGATTCTCACGGGTCCGACGCCGGTCTCGTATATCTGCTTCATTGCCGCGGCGTCGAAAACGACGGTGCCTCCGCCCGGGAAGTCGGGGGCGGGCATGATCTCGAGAATACGGTCGACTCCGGTCGAGGGGTTGCGCAGCAGAGCCGTCGCGGCGTCGCAGACCTCCGCGAGGTTGAAGGGGCAGATTCGGGAAGCTATTCCGACGGCGATACCGAAATTCGGCGTTACGAGAATATTCGGGAAGGAGGTCGGAAGCAGGACCGGCTCCTTCATGGTCCCGTCGTAGTTGTCGACCATATCCACCGCGTCCTTGTCGATGCCGGAGAACAGCTCCGACGCGAACTTGTCGAGCTTCACCTCGGTGTATCGTGACGCGGCGCAGACCATGCTCGAACTGTACTGCTTTCCGAAGGAACCCTTCGAGTCAATCAGCGGATGGAGAAGAGACTCGTACCCGCGGGTCAGACGGACCATGGTATCGTATATCGCAGCGTCGCCGTGCGGATTGAGCTTCATCGTCTGTCCGACTACGTTGGTGCTTTTCGTGCGCTGTCCGCCGAGCAGCCCCATTTTGTACATGGTGTAGAGAAGCTTGCGGTGGCTCGGTTTCAGTCCGTCGATTTCGGGGATGGCGCGCGAAACGATTACGCTCATCGCGTAGGGCATATAGTTGGTCTCGAGCGTTTCGGTTATCGGCTGATCGGTGACCGGCGCGGGAGGAAGCGCTGCGGCAGTTTTTTGCGTTTTCTTTTTTGTTGCCATTTCGGGTAATAGTTATCCTTGGTTATTTGAAAATCCGGTGACGTCGGTTACCGAGTGCCCGGCCGCTTTGAGCAGTCTGTTGCGGAGGGCGAGTCCGAGCCCGTCACGGGGAGGAAGATTTGCGAATAGCCGGTCTCCGGGGAGACGGTCGGCGAGTCTGAGCGCCGAAAAGAGTCTCTGCGCCTGAGCGGCAAGGTCGTTTTCCTTTCCGACGACAATCCTTCTGTCCCGCGGGATGACGTCCGCCTGCTCCTCGTAGCAGATCACCGCGGCCCCGTCCGCCGCGGCTGCGGCAAGGAAGGCGGCCCGGTCTTCCGCGGGTCCGCTCACCAGCGTGAGCGGCTTCGCCGGAGCGTAATGCCGGTATTTCATACCCGGGCATACCGGTCTTTCGTCGGGCCCTACGACCCCTTCGACGCTTCCGGCGATCTCCACGCGGGAGACTATCATACCGAGTTCGTCGGCGGTTACGGCTCCCGGACGGAGCAGAAGAAGCGAATCGTCGGACGTCGGTTTCACGATGGTCGATTCAAGCCCGATCACGGCGTCGCCAGACCCGATTATCCAGTCGGCCTTGCCGCGAAAATCCGAAAATGCGGTCGCGGCGTCGGTCGCCGAGGGCCTTCCCGAGACGTTTGCCGAGGGAGCCGCCACCGGGACTCCGGCGAGGCGAATCAGCGCGCGGGCGACCGGGTGGGACGGGCATCTCAGAGCGACGGTCGGGAGACCTCCCGTGGTCTCGAAGGGGATGACGTCCTTTTTTTCGAGGATCACCGTCAGCGGCCCAGGCATAAAGGCGCCGGCGAGACGGTAGTAGAGCGGCGACGTGACCGCAATATTTTCCGCGTCTTCGGGGGAAGCGATATGAACGATAAGCGGATTGTCGGAGGGACGCCCCTTTGCCGCATAGATTTTTTTGGACGCCGACGGATTCGTCGCGTCGGAGCCGATCCCGTAGACGGTTTCGGTCGGGAAGATTACGAGACCTCCCTCGCGCACCGTCCGCGCCGGACCGGCGAGCAGCTCCTCGTCCGGCTCGGCGGAGTCAACAGTTATCAGTCGTGTTTCCATGTTTCAGCTTCAGCGCCGTGTCGTACGCGGCAAGCGCGTCGATGAGCGCCGACATGTCTCCGTTGAGAAAAGCCGCGAGAGTCGGAGACTTGTATTTTATCCTCTCGTCGCAGATCAGATTTTCCTGGAACCGGTAGACGCGGATGCGTTCGCTGCGGTCGCCGGTTCCGATGAGCGAGCGCCGCTCGGACGAGATTTTTTCGTCGCGCTCCCGCCGTTCTCGGTCGTAGAGCATCGCGTAGAGGGTGCGCATCGCTTTTTCACGGTTTTGAAGTTGGGAGCGCTCCTCCTGACATTCGATCACGATCCCGGTCGGGACGTGGGTCAGCCGCACCGCCGATTCGGTCTTGTTGATGTGCTGACCTCCGGCTCCGCTCGATTTGCAGGACTCGAAGAGGATATCCTTCTGATCGAGTGTGACGTCGATATCGTCCGGCTGAGGCATAACGGCGACCGATACGGTCGAGGTCTGGATCCTGCCGGAGGATTCGGTCACCGGGACTCGCTTGACTTCGTGCACTCCCGATTCGAATTTTAGCTTCGACCAGACGCCGACGCCGTCCGCCGTAAAGACCAGCTTGCGGAATCCTCCGAGATCGGTGCGGTTTGCGCTGACGACGGATATCTCGAATCCCTGCGACGCGCAGTACATCGAGTACATTCTGAAGATATCGGCGGCGAAAAGACAGGCCTCCTCTCCGCCGGCGCAGGCGCGGATCTCGACGACGACGCCGTGTTCGTCGTCCGGGTCGCGAGGCAAAAGAAGGAGAGTCAGCCGGCGGTCGGATTCGCGCAGGTCGGCTTCAGCCGCCTCAAGCTCCTCCCGGGCAAGCACGCGCAGCTCGGGATCGTCGGAAGAGCAGAGAAGGGACGCCTCCTCACGCCTTTTTTCGGCGTCGCGGCGGTGACGGTATTCGGTTATAACCGGAGTCAGCTCCTTGTATTCCTTCATAAGCGCCCTGTAGGCGTTGATGTCGGAAACCACCGACGGGTCGGAAAGCTTTTTTTCAATCCCTTCGTAGCGTTTCTCGGCTTCCTTCAGTCGTTCGAACATACTCCTCAGCCGCGGTTGAACGCGGCGAAGGCGCGGTGCGCCTCGTAAAGGTCGACCTTGGAGATAATCTCATAGGGAGCGTGCATCGACAGCACCGGGACTCCGAGGTCGACGGTGTCGATATTGTGCTTCGAGATGAACTTGGCGACGGTTCCGCCTCCTCCGTAATCGATCTTGCCGAGCTCGCCCGTCTGCCAGACGACCGAATCCGCGGCCATGATCCCGCGAAGCCAGCCGATAAACTCAGCCGAGGCGTCGTTGGTGCCGGATTTTCCGCGTGCGCCGGTGTATTTGTTGAGAACGACGCCGCAGGAGACGAGCGCGCTGTTGCGCTTTTCGAAAGCTTCCGAGAAGTTCGGGTCGTATGCCGCAGATACGTCGGCGGACAGGCACTTTGAAGCCGCTCTCACCGCTGCCGGAGAGCTTCCGAGGGCGCGGGCGATCTCGTCGATGACGTCGAGGAGCAGGTCGCACTGCATTCCGGTGTTTCCGTCGCTTCCGGTCTCCTCCTTGTCGGCGAGGACGCAGATCAGCGTGTGCGGCGAATCGAGCGACTCGAAAAGGGCGGTCAGCGCGGGATAGGCGCAGACCCGGTCGTCGTGTCCGTATCCGCAGATCATCGAGCGGTCGAGTCCGGCGTCGCGGGCGTTTCCGACCGGAACCGCTGACAGTTCGGCGGAGATGAAATCCTCTTCAGAAATGCCGAATTTCTCATTGAGAATCTTTAAAACGTTCAGCTTTATCGCGTCGGAGCCGTCGCCGAGCGGGACCGATCCCACCAGCAGGTTGAGCTTTTCGCCGGGGATGGCTTCACCGAGCGGTTTCAGATCGTCCTTGTGTCCGAGGTGAGGGAGCAGGTCGTTGACGTAGAGAACCGGATCAGACGGATCCTCTGCTATCCTTATCTCGCGGACGCTCCCGTCCGCCATCGCGACTACTCCGTGAAGCGCGAGCGGGATGGCTACCCACTGGTATTTGCGGATGCCGCCGTAATAATGCGTTTTGAGGAAGCAGAAGCCCTCGCTCTCGAAGAGAGGAACCTGCTTGAGGTCGAGCCGCGGCGAGTCGATATGGGCGGCGGAAATTCTGATCCCGTTCTCGGCGCCTTCGGTGCCGATCTTCATTAGAAAGAGATTCTTTCCCCTGTTGTTGTAATAATATTTTCCTCCGGGGAGGATTTCGTCGCCGAACCGGAATTCGGTGAAGCCGTACGACTCGGCGAGCTCGATCGAAGAGGTCACCGCCTCGCGTTCGGTTTTTGAAGCGTCGAGGTATTTCTTGTATCCCTCGGCGTAGGCGTACGCTTCCGCGATTCTGCCGGATTCGCGCTTTGCGTAAACCGTCTGTTTTTTGTAAAGAAGTTCTTCCGCCTCGGCGGCTGTCATTTCGGACATTTTTATATCTTCCTTTCACCGTCCGTCGCCGGTTTCGTCTCCGGTCTCCGGATATAGTTTTTCATACGTTTTCATTGCCTGTCCGAGTTTTTTCGCAAGGGCTGCGACGTCGGACGGGTATTTTGAGGGATCGAATCCCCCGTCTTCGGTTATCTGCCGCTCTACTGCGTCGCGCCCGGCCGCGTAACAGGTAAATACGGCTTCCCAGGATCGGTATTCGCGATAGAGCTGCCCGAACCAGAAGCATCCGAAACCGATGCTGACCTCGGGATCGTAAAGCAGGCGCGGGTCGGTCGATTCTCCCTTTTCGGAGGCGAGGGCGGAGAAGAGTTCGGGAGTAAGACCGAAAAGACCGCTCCTGCCGTCCTTCGAGGAGAAGGCGGGATCGAAATCCGATACCGTTTTCATCACGGCGTAGACGGCCGATTCGGGTATGCACGCGAGTTCCGCCTCGCGCGCCGCTATCGCTTCGTATTTTCTCGGATATTCCGCTTTTTTCGCGTTCTCGGCGAATTTCCGGTAGACGAGTCCGCCGGCGAGCGAGAGCAGTACGACCGCTATAACGGCGACCGCCCGCAGGCCCTTTCTCCTTCCGGCGTCAGTCATCGTTCCGTCCTCCGGGGGTGAGAAGAAGCGCCTCTACGGTTTCGGCTCCGCTTTTCAGTTTTTCCGGATCCCCGTCGTTGACAATCACGACGTCGGCCCTTTTTACGTAGAAACCGTCGTCGGGAGACGAGTCGAGCCGCATATTCAGTTTATCCTCGGGCAGCCGGTCGCGTTCGGTCAGCCTGCGCAGGCGCGTTTCGCGCGGAGCAAGCAGGGCGACGGTCAGCGCACAGTCCTTTTTCATATTGGCTTCGAAAAGCAGCGGCGCGTCGATTACGTATCCGGGGATTTCGGATTCATCGGCTTCCCGCATTATTCTGCAGATCTCAAGCTTGACGTACCTGTGAGAGATCCGGTTCAGGAGCTTGCGCTTTTCCCGGGCGCCCGGAGCGAAAACCACGTCGGCGAGCGCCCGTCTGTCGACCGAGCCGTCGTCGCTGAGCACCGACGGCCCGAACGCCTCCGGCGACGCGATCTTCCGCGAGAGGGAGGAGCCGGAGGATATCAGGCGGTGATATATTTCGTCGCAGTCAAGCACCAGCCAGCCCTTTTCGGCGAACAGCGAGCAGAAAAGCGATTTTCCGGCTCCGCTGGGGCCGGTGACGCCGAGAATCGGTTTGCGCGTCCTCATCTGCAATCTCCACCTCGGATAAAAACAAAAATACAAGTATATTATATCATAAAAGCTTTAAAAAGGCAATATAAACGCCTTCGCGCCTCGCGGCGCTCGGCAGGGAAGTCATACGGCTGCGCCGTACGGTGAAGTTCGGCCTGCGGCCGAGGGAAATAAAACGCTCCGCGTTTTGGGAAATCTTCGGGCAGAGCCCGAAGGTGTCAGAGACGGAG
>JAGDAM010000007.1 GCA_017959485.1 Clostridia bacterium | reverse complement strand
GCCGCCGAGCTCCAGAGCGTGTGAGAAAACAAGTATTCTTTTCATAAGCAAACACCGGCAGTGCGGATCACTTTTTCAGCCTGCTCCGAACTACTTCTTTTTTCTTCTCTTGGATGTAAAGAAATCCTTCCCGAACAGCCTGTGCAGCGGCCGGGTCAGCCTCGATCTTATCCGGTCGGATCTCCTGAGCGCGCTCTTCGCACACCAGTGGATACTGATCGTGCTGTCTGTAACAGCAAGCCTGCCGATGACATCATCCAGCGGATTCATACGGTCCGTGGGAAGGACAAGTACATCGCCAACGAGCTGCTCTTTTTCCGTTTTTTTCCAGCCCCAGTTTTTCCAGCGCGGCGGTGTTGAGAGTCGGACAGCCGATCGGCTTGAAATCAGCTCCCGTTCCGTCGAATCTCGCGTACTCCGCAAGCATCGCTGACACCGCGGGATGTCCCGCGACCGATCCGAACCCAAGTCCGGTGTTGACATAATCGCTACTCTCAAACGCGAAAAACGCCTCGTTTTCAAGCAACTGCGAAGGATCGCGTATCAATTCGACATCTGTGTCAAAGTAAAGTCCGCCCTCGCGGAAAACGACGTCGAGCCTGACAAAATCGCTGAGGAAGGCCCACATCCCGCGCTCAAAACAACTCTTGGTATACGGATGCGCCGTTACGTCGTAGTTGGATTCGTTCCACTCAATGATCTCAAAATCCGGACATAACCTGCGCCAGCTGGCTATGCACTTTTCGGCGAGTTTCGGCTTCGGCTTCCCGCCGAACCAGCAGTAGTGGATAGTCTTCGGGATCATTTCCTGGATATTTTCCTCTCCATCTTTCTTACCTGACGTCTGATATACACCGTCTCGAGCGCACCCGCGGGCGTCAGCAGTACGGTCAGGAACTTGCGAGGGGATTCGCGGACATAATGTCTGTTTTTTGCAATAATGCTGCTTGAGACGTAGTGCGTCGTGTCCATGAAGAGGCGCTTTGCCGACTCGGGATGCTCCATGCAGACCTTCCGCCAGAAGGCGAATCCCTTCGGGTTGCGGACGTACTGGCGGAACATGTTTTTCGTCGACCCGTCGGCCATGTATTCGACGAGGCACACGACCTCGTCAAGCACGGCAAGCTTGTATTTCTCATCGATCAGACGGTATTTATATGCGAGCGCAAGGTATTTTTCGCCCTCGAAGACCGGGTAGGGCGGCACCGAGTTTATCACATCGGTCCGGTATATGAGTTTCTTGTCGCCGAGCCCTCCGCGAAGGTAAAAACCTGTCAGCGTGGTGTCTTTTATATCGCCGAACGACGTCCCGATGACGGCCCCGGTCTTTTTTTCGGCGTCAAGAGCGACGATGCCGGCGTAGCCCAGGTCGCGGACCTGCTCCCACTTTCGCAGTATCTTCCCGACGGCGCCGGGCGCCATCTCGTCGTCAGAATCGATGCAGACGTTGAGTTCGGTGTCGATATTCTCGTAAGCCGTGTTGTGAGCCGCGTGCATTCCGCCGTTCTCGCGGTAAATGTATCGGATCTCAAAGCCGTTGCTTGCCGACTGCCAGTCCGCGACGAGTCTGTCCGTCCCGTCGGACGAGCCGTCGTCTACGATGAGCCAGACAAAATCCTTGCAGTCCTGCTCACAGAGCGAGCGGTAGGTTCCGGGCAGGGTGTGCGCCCTGTTGAAGGTGGGGGTAAAGACCGTCAGTGTTGCCACAGTTTCGCATCCTCCTCCCCGGCGCCGGCGCGCAGATAAAACGACTGGAGCATCTCCGCCGCCGACTGAATATCGTACCCCGCATCGCGGACGGCTTCGGCGCCAGAGATTCTCGGGACTGATGCCATCTCCACCGCTTTTTCGGCCCATTTTTCGGGAGATTCGTCAAGCGACATTGAACTGACAAGACCTGTCAGAGCGGCCTCGCCCGGCACCCTGTCTGATATCAGGCAGGGCAGACCAGATGCCTGAGCCTCGGCGAGTACCACCGGGAACCCCTCGTATCTGGACGGCAGGATGAAGACGTCGGAGGCCGACATAAGCTCCGGCACGTCGGATCTCAGCCCGAGAAAACGCACACTGTCTGCTATTTCGGCATCTTGCGCCAACGCCTTTGTCGCATCAAACAGCTCGCCCTCTCCGGCAAGGAGAAGAACGGCGTCCTGTCTGATCTTCAATATCTCCGAAAAAATTCGCAAAAGGAATTCGTGGTTTTTCGGCCAGTTAAACCTGCCAGTGTGCAGCACTGCAAGGCTGTCGCCGAGCGCCAGTTCTTCTCTTTTTGCGGCTCTTTCTGTTTCCGAAAATGCAAACCTGCCAGTGTCTATCGCGTTGGGCAGTACCTCAAAAGAATCTCCGCGAAACATCCACCGTCCGGCAGTATCCCCGCAGGCGAAAAGGCGGGTCGCCGACGAATGAATGCAACTGCGGAAGATTATCTTAACGGGGTATTTCAGATCCCTGTCCTGTGAAGAGCTGTGTGCGTGCGCGATCCTGACCGGAACGCCCGCTTTTTTTGCTGCAGCAAGCGGTATCGCGCTCATGCAGTCGAGGTGCGAATGGACCACACGGTATTCCGTGTGCTCTTTAAAGAAGGAGTTCAGGGACTTCCTGTATGACGGGCTGAAAGGATTGAGCGCGGGAAGGCGGTATATCCTTCCGCCGAGCCCTTCTATCTCGGCGTCGTAGTCGCTCTCCTCCGCGCGGTGCTCAAGGAAATCAAACTGCACCTGCTGCCTGTCGACGTGCCTGTAGTAATTCATGAGCATCGTCTCGAGCCCGCCGCGGTTCATCGTGGTGACGATCTGCAATACTCTCATATCGGGACTATACCAGAAG
>JAGDAM010000105.1 GCA_017959485.1 Clostridia bacterium | reverse complement strand
GAAGCCGGTCGAGACCACGAAGCCCGAGGAATCGACGGCAAAGCCGGTCGAAACGACGAAACCCGAGGAAACGACGGCAAAGCCGGTCGAAACGACGAAACCCGAGGAAACGACGGCTAAGCCGGTCGAGACCACGAAACCCGAGGAGACGACGGCAAAGCCGGTCGAAACCACCAAACCGGTCGAGACGACTCCCGAGCCGACGAGCGCGTCGCAGGGATCTTCGGGTGATTCGCCGTTCCGGCTCGAAGGAGACACTTCGGGATTCAAATACACTCAGGAACGGGTCTGCGAGGACTTCTCCGCGCTTGTCACCCTTTCATATTCCGCGTTTTTCTCGGGAGCCGCCGATACCGGCATCACTCTTCCGGCTCTCAAACAGAATTTCGTGCCGCAGGGCATCGACTACTGGGAGGAAGCCGATCTGTTTCTGATTTCGGGCTACTTCAGCCCGGCGGCGGCCAGCTCGGTCATACTCGCGGTTGAACGCGAAACCGGCAAATACGTAGGCGAATGGGCGCTCGCAAATAAAAACGGCTCGGCGCACACCGCCCACGACGGCGGGATCGCGATCACCGAGACCGATATTTATCTCGCGAATTCCTCCAAGCTCTTCCGGATACCGCTCAGCCAGATCAAGACGCTCGGCAACCGCGGGACTCTGAAGATCGAGGAAGAGATATCGGTACCCGTCCGCGCGTCCTACTGCAATACGTCGGGAGGATACCTCTGGGTAGGAGAATTCTCGATCAACGGCAACTCTTCCTACACCATCACCGGCCACGAGTTCGGCGAAAACTACGCCTGGACGGTCGGTTACCGGCTCGGAAGCGACGGACGGCCCGAAAAAACTCCCGCGGTCGTCATCAGCACTCCCGAACGCGTTCAGGGCTTCTGCATGTTCGACGACGGCAGGATATTTATGACGAAATCCTACGGAAGAAAGAACGACTCGAACTTCTACGTTTCGAATGCGCCGGCAATCACCGGAACGCCCGACGGAACGGTTACAATCGGCGGAAAGACCGTCCCGATCTACTCGGCGGTCCCGGGCGGCAACTACGCGTCGGTCAAAGCGATACCGATGGCCGAGGGCTGCACCTGCGTCGGAAACGCGGCGTACGTCATCTTTGAATCGGCCGCATACACCTACAGGGAACAGACCCCAGACAACGTATCGAAGAACCCGACCGACCGGATCTGGACCTATTCGAAATAAGAATTTCAGACTCCCTGCGTCTCCCTTTCGTATCTGAAGAGAAACTGCTGGGCGATCCCTGCGTACTGACCGAGTTCGGAAGGATCGAGTCCTTCCGGGAAATACTTTTCAAGCACGCGGCGGATCCAGACGTCGACCGGGAAGGCGTCGGTCCGGAAGAAGCCGAACAGAAGCACGCAGGCGGCGACCTTCGGCCCGACTCCGCGAAGAGTCTGCAGAAGGCGCGAAGCGTCGGCGGTCGGAAGTTTTTCGACGTCGCCGAAGCGCAGAGAACCGCCCGCGACCGATTTCGACGCCGCGTCGATATAACCCGCCCTGAAGCCCATGCGCATTGCCTTCAGCGTGTCCTCTCCGAGAGAGGCGACCGCGCCGGCGGACGGGAAGGCGTATTCTTCTTCCGCCGCGCCGTGATCCTCCATACCGCGCGTATCGACGCGTTCCCCCGCCGCCCGGGAGAGCGCGGAAACGAGCGAGCGGATGCGCGGAATATTGTTGTTCTGCGAGATTATAAAGGAACAGAGCGCCTCCCAGGGGTCCTGACGAAGGATTCTGATTCCGCGCCCCGCGAGCGCCGCCTCGCGCAGACGCTCCGAGGGATGCCTTGACAGGATATCCTTTTCAATCTCTCCGTAATCGAGATCGAGCGAGAAATACTTTTCCCAGATTTCGCGAAAATCCCGCTCGTCAGAATTGTAAATCACGACTCTGCAGCCGTCCTGACCGACCGAGATGAATCTGCCGCGGGCGACTCCGCTCCACTCCTTTTCGTGGCGCGTGCCGTCGACCGGGCTGAATCTGAACGCCTGACCGCAGTCGAATATTTTGTCGGCGTCGAAGAAGCGCACGCCGTCGAGCTGAACGCGGCGGATTCCGCCGCCGATGAAAGTCACCGATGAATAATCCATAATTCTCTCCCCTGGTGCCTTATATGGAACAGATTTATACTACGCATATCAACGAACACTTCCGCCGCGCGAAAGCAGATCCGTCGCGCGGATGTCCCGTCTGCTCGCTCTTCCGGATGCTTGAGGAGAACGAGCTGGACCTGATAATGGGCGCGTCCATGATGGAGCCCGACGTCCGGATCAGAACGAACGAGGAGGGCTTCTGCGCGATCCATTCGAGAATGATGCTCGGACGCAAGAACCGGCTGAGTCTGGCGCTGACGCTCGAAAGCCATCTCGACCAGCTGCGGGGCGAAGTCGCAGACAAGCCGCTGCTCGTCCCGGGATTTCCCGCGCGAAGCCGTCTTGCCGAGCTCGGGTCGTCCTGTTACGTCTGCAGACGGACAAACCTCAATTTCACGCATCTCGTCGAGAATATTATATACGTCTGGAGCGCCGACGAAGGATTCCGCGGTCTCTTTTCGGAACAGCCCTATTTCTGCCTGCCTCACTGGAGGGCGATGCTCGAGACCGCGAAGGCGCGGCTCCCCAAAAAGACTTATTCCGGGTTTGCGAAGGCGGCCGCGAACGTCGTTCTTCCCTACTTTGACTGCCTCCGGGAAGACGTTTCCTGGTTCTGCAAGAAATTCGACTACCGTTACGACGGGGAGCCCTGGGGCAACTCGAAAGACTCGGTCGAAAGAGCGCTGAAATTCCTCCGCGGCGATCTGCACGGAGATTACGACCGGACGG
>JAGDAM010000104.1 GCA_017959485.1 Clostridia bacterium | reverse complement strand
TTTCCTGCGATTTCTCAGTCAAAACAGGCGCCAAAAATACTCGACAATCTCCGCACGCGAATTGTGCGGTATTGCCTTAAGGAAATGAAGCAAGATGAGAACCCCGGACTTTCAGCCGCGAAGCGGTTAAAGGCCTTGGCTCAGCGCAAACCGGCAGGAACGAAACTATGTGATGCGCTGAGCTGTGTTACGATTCCCCGTTGTTAGGAGTCCAATTACTCCGTCAATCAGCAGTACATCCCCCCCCCTGCGCAATCACCCTGCCTGTGCTTGCTATTTCTGTGTCCCAAGTTCTATCATTAACATCAATCTCTCAATCTTTGATAAAACTCTTGAAATAATAAACGTAATTGTGATATAATACGGTAAACCTATTATTATCATAAGCCGCTGTTATGAATAGATTTCCTGCTGTCTTTACCGCGATCTTTATACCGCTTCGGACGTCGAACCGCGGCGGCTGTTCGGGGACGTGCAGATCCATATCTGTTTTTTAGTACTGGAGGGATGCAAATTGTCAAAGAGACTGTATTCTTTGATTTTGGCGGTTTTTTTGGCTTTATCGCTTTGTTCCTGCGATTTTTTGTCGTTTAACGGCATCGGTCAGCAGACGTCCGACGCTTCCGGGAACGATCCGATCGTAGGAGACGGAACTTCCTATACCGGGTTTATCAGCGTGATGAGCGAGATCAAATCCCGAGGTGACGCGGTTTCGGATATGGGGCTTTCGGTTAACAGTGAGTATTATTACTCCTTCGCGGGAGCTTCGCTCAGCGCTTTCCGCTATGCCGTCGAGTATATTCTCTGGCTCAAAGGCGAGGGAGATACTCTTGCGTCTTTTACCTCGGGGAGCAGATACAGCGGCTTCGACACAATAGCCGAGATCAATTACTCCTCGCCTTATCCTGCTTATTTTGAAGGCCTTTTGTATGAAGTTCAGGGGGAATACGATAAAGCGATCGACTCCTACGCGTGGGCGTCGATCATGCCCATGTTCCCCGAGGAGGGCCTTGACTTTTACTATCTTAAGAAGGCGGAAGTCAGCAAGCTCTATGAACTGCGTGACACTTTGCGCGAGGCGGAAGAGTCGGTCTATTCCCTTTTCACTCCGGTCCTTACCGGACGCGAATGGGACAGGACCATGTTCGATGCCGAATACCTTGTCAGCAAGTCCTCCGAAAGCGTAAAATCGTCGGATTACGAGTCCGCCCTCTATTACGCCATACAGGGACTCAGGGTAGATCCGTTTGACGAGCTTGTGTGGCAGAACGCGGCTGTCTGCGCGATATTTACCGGGGATTTCGTGCTCGCGGGAGAATATATCGACGAGGCATCCGCTATGTTCCCCGATAACGAAAAACTTGCGCAGATCAAGCAGGCCATGATCGACGCGATAGAAAAGGAGGGGCAGTGATGAAATCTGTCAGAAAGATCCTGTCGGTACTGCTTGCGGCAGTCTTTGTCCTGCTGCCTTTGACCGTTGCGCCTCCCGCGGCAGCCGACGGCGAATCCGCCTCCGGAGCAGAGATAGTCGGTATAGATTACGGCCGCATAACGCAAAAGGCGGGTAAGGAGAAAAGGAACTATCCCGTCGAGCTGAAACTCGGAGACGTGACTTTTAACGGCGAACTCGTCGGCGAAGTCGGACTCACTATCGAGGATCTCAACGCGGTGATAAGACAGACGCTCGCGGATCATGAACTCACCCCCGAGCGTGTCGCTCTCGTTAAGAAGATAGCCGAACGCGTGCAGACCGACGCGGGGCTGTACTGGGGAGACCAGGTCGTTTCGGGACTGCTCTCGTATCTTCCGATCCCCGGAACCGTCTTCAGTTTCGGCGACGTCTACGATTTCGCGGTGCACGGCGATCTCGATTCCGCGAAGTTCTCCGCCGAAAAGGGCGCGGCGCAGGAAGCGGCCAAAGCCGGTCTTAACGCCGCCAAGAATGCCGGCGGAAGGGTCGGCCGCGTGGGTCGGAAGGTAGCAGGCGCCGTGAAGCAGGTTCCTTTGCTGGGGCAGATAGTCAATACCGCGATCGTCGCGAACAACTGGCTTGACGGCAGCAAGTATTTTGACGCGTATCTTGAACTGCTCGAAGAAAATCTCGAGATAATCAATAATTTCTATTCCGCGTGCGGCCGCCGGGCAGCGGAGCTCGCCGAAAGCCGCAACCTCGAAACTTCGTGGAAGATCAGATTTGACAAGAACAAAAACTATCGCACTTACAACTGCACCTTCTGGGGCATATCCGGAAATATGATGAGCGTCGTTCTCAGCGGCACTCTCAACAACAATTCGGGAGGCGTGGAAGGCGCGTATTCGGGTACGCTCTGGCTCGAGTTTTCGGCAGTCGATTTTTCGCCGGTTGAATCCGGCCTCGAAAAGACTCCAGGACTTAACGTCTATACCAGTTTGTTGTACTCTACGGGCGGTTATAAAAAAACCTCCGATACCGGAGGAAAGACAGTGCTCAACTGCGAGTCGCAGGGGCAGCTCACCTTTTACGTAAGCAAAACGGAAGGTGCTCTGAAGCCGAACGTCGTCGGAGATCTTTCGGCCGACCGGGATATCAGATTCTCGTTTAACCGGCGTCTCGAGTGGCACGACGAATCTCACGCGGCTCTCGGAGCTCACGGAGTTACCGAAGCGACAGCGACGAGCACCGATATCGACTCTATCAGGATGAAGACCAGCTCAAGAGTATATTCCGATAACGGCACGGGGATTTCAAACGATACCGACGAAACCTTCAGCCAGGATCACGGTACCGTGCTCGCGCCGCTCGACAGCGCTCCCGTCGTTACGATTTATTTTACCAAATAAGCGCATTCCCCGGAGGAATCAATTATGAAAAAGCTGTTCGGTTTATTTGTAATTCTTATGTCTATGGCTCTTCTGTTTACGTTCGCGTCCTGCGGGTCGACGGGTGCTGCCGTTGACGACGACGATGACGCGCCTCTCGTGCGCGAAACCGGGGACGGTCAGTCTTCGGGCTCCGGAGCTTTGAACGATAACGTCAGTATGCCCGACTTTGCCGCGGTTTTAGCGGGAAACGCATCGACCGAAATCGTCTACGGCAGGCAGAGCGCCGCGGCTCGGGCGCAGATAATCGAATCCGCAAAAGCGGACGGATATGACGTGTCCTTCGGCGACGACGGAAGCATGACCGTTACGGGCGGGGACGGCGCCGTGTTCGTTCAGAAGTCCGACGGTTCCTGGATTATGCAGGGAGAAAACGGACAAAGCGCGCAGTTTGGAGGCGAATGGCCGGACAACAGGTTCACGAAGCTTCTTCCGAAACCTGAATTTAAAATGTCGGGTTCGAACCTTTCGGAAGATGAATTCTCCGCCGCATTTTCGCCTGTTACAGTCGATCAGGTAAAAGCATACGCGAACAAAGTCAAGGCCGGCGGCTTTACTGTCGATCCCGAAGAGACCGATCAGAACTATTACGGAGTCGTTGTTTACACTTACAGTGCGTCTAACGCGGACGGCTACCGTGTCGAGGTGACCTTCGCCTCCGGAACCTGCGGAATATCAGTCTCGAAATAAAAGACGCCTGAAATATCAATACTTATGACACTTGTTGAGTTTTTTGAAAACAATATCGCAGAAAATATCTGTACCAGCATCGCGCACACACCGGACAGAGTCGTTCTGCTCGGGTCGCAGAAAGCTCTTTTGAGAGAACATAAAGCAAGATACGAATCGTTTTTCTCGAAAAAAGGAGCAAAAACGGTTTTCTCCGTCAGATCTGTCGGGAAAAGCAACGTCCGGGTAATTATTTCAGAACTGAAAAAACTGATCGAAGAGTATCCCGACGTGATTTTCGATATCACAGGCGGGAACGAAACATTCATTTATGCCCTCGGAATACTTTCGGAAAGATTCGGGTCGGAAA
>JAGDAM010000103.1 GCA_017959485.1 Clostridia bacterium | reverse complement strand
TCAAGGTAAAAGATGTCCGCCGCGCGATGGCGCTGCTTTCACGCGAGTTTTACAACGATCCCGCGTCGGAACTGTCGCTTTTCGGTCTGACCGGCACGAAGGGCAAATCGACGACGGCGACCTTTCTCAAGGCGATCTTCGATCTTGAGGCCCGGAAGAACGGAGGCCCGGTCTGCGGGCTGAGTTCCACCGTCGATCTCTTCGACGGAAAAACGCACGTTTATCCAGACAATACCACACCCGAGGCACCCGATCTGTGGCGTCTGCTCTCGCGCGGTCTCGGGAACGGGCTGTCCCGTTTCGTCGTCGAGTGTTCGAGTCAGTCGATTAAATATGAGCGGGTTTACGGGATGCGGTTCCGCACGGCCGCGATAACCAATATCGGATACGACCACATCAGTCCCTCCGAGCACCCCGATTTCGCCGATTACATGGCTACAAAGCTTTCGATTTATTCAATGGCCGATACTGCCTGCGTCTGTCTCGACGACGAACACTCGGCGGATATGCTGAAAGCCGCGTCCTGCTGCCGGCGGATCGTCACCTTCGGGGAGGCGGACGGAGCCGAGGTCCGGATCTCGGACGCGAGAAGAAAGAACGGAGTTACGAAGTTCACGGTGACCGTCCCCGGAGAATCCTGCGAATTCACGATGACGATGCCCGGACTTTTCAATTCCAGAAACGCTCTCTGCGCCGTCGCTGTGGCATATACGGCGGGCATACCTCTCGATATCTGCGCCGAGGCGCTGCGCGACGTAAGAGTCAGCGGCCGAATGGACAGATACGTCAGCCGCGACGGGAAGGTAACGGTTATTATCGATTTCGCGCACAACGAGCTGAGTTTCCGCACTCTCTTCGAGTCGGCGGCCGCGGATTATCCGGGATACGGCGTCGTCACCGTCACCGGCTGGTACGGCGGCAAGGCCGAAAACCGCCGGCGGGAAGTCGGGCTGCTGACCGGGAGGTTTTCGGACCTCACCGTTATATGCGAGAAGGACTCGGGCGATGAGCCGTTTGAAAAGATCGCGTCCGAAGCCGCAGTCTGGATCGCTTCGATCGGCGGGAAATACGCGATAATCGAGAACAGATACGACGCCCTGAAATACGCCTTCGGAGTCGATTTCGGGGATCGTAAAAAACTGATACTGCTCTGCGGCCTCGGCGACGAGAGAAAAATCAAACGCGGCGGAAGCTTCGTATACACTCCGTCCGACAGCGACAATCTGAAGATTATCCTCGGAGAATACGACGCGTCGCATCCCGCGGGAGAATGATATGAAAGAAAACATCATCAACACGATAAAAAGCCGCATGGGCGGATTCTCCAAGGGACAGAAGCGGATAGCCGAATACCTCCTGAAGCACTACGAGTCGGCGGCGTATATGACCGCCTCGAGACTCGCGTCGTCCGCGGGAGTATCCGAATCCACCGTCGTGCGCTTTGCCGCCGATCTCGGATTCGACGGCTATCCCGGAATGCAGAAGGCGCTGCGCGAACAGATGCAGGCGCACCTGACCAGCGTTCAGCGCGTCGAGGTTTCGAACAGTCTCATAGGAGGGCAGAGCGTTCTCGACCGAGTCCTCTCGGGCGACTCGTCGCGTATCCGCGAGACTCTCGAAACTATAGACAGATCCGCGTTTGACGAGGCGGTTGAACGTATTATCGCATCCCGGAGAATCTATATCCTCGGGGTGCGTTCGTCCTCCGCCGTCGCTGAGTTTCTGAATTATTATCTGCGGATGATATTCGACAACGTCACCTTCCTCCGGACCACTTCGGGCTCCGAAATCTTCGAGCAGCTCTTAAACGTCGGGGACGGGGACGTCTTTATCGCCGTCAGCTTCCCGCGCTACTCGTCCCGTATCGTGAACGCGGTCGAGTACGCACACGGCGCCGGCGCCGACGTCGTCTCGATAACCGACGGACCGGGGTCTCCGTTAGCGCCGTTCACCGATCAGCTTCTCGCGGCCAAGTCGGATATGGTGTCCTTCGTCGACTCGCTCGCGGCGCCCCTCTCGGTGGTCAACGCGCTGCTCGCCGCGGTCGCGAGAAGATGTCCCGAACGCGTACGCGACCGTCTCGAAAAGCTTGAGGGAATTTGGGACGAATACGGCGTATATTCCAATAAAAACTGACGTTTGCGGCAACACCCTCCTGTCGCGGCGGGAGGTTTTGTCGGAATAATAAACAGGAAAGAGATGCTTCCGGGAGATGCGCGATTCTGAAAAGAACGTTTTCGATATTCTCACGGTCGGCGCGGGTCCCGCGGGGATGTGCGCCGCGATTTTTGCCGCGCGAAGCGGGGCGTCGGTGGGGATCGTCGAGAGGAACGGACGCGACCGGCCTGGGAAAAAGCTTGCCATAACCGGGAAGGGAAGATGCAACGTCACCAACGAGTGCGACAGGGACGTCTTCCTCGCTTCGGTCAGAACTAATCCGAGGTTTCTCTATTCGGCTTTCGCCGCCTTTCCTCCTTCCGACGTCATCTCGTTTTTCGAGAGCGCCGGAGTCCCGCTGAAGACCGAACGCGGAAGGCGCGTTTTTCCTCAGTCGGACAGGGCGCGGGACGTGGTCGACGCACTGGTGAGGGAAGCCGACGCCGCCGGAGTAAAAAGGATAGGCGAAAAGGTCACGGGAATCTGCGAAGATGGCGGCCTCTTTAAAATATCCGGATCCTCCGGCGACGGGCCGCTGACCGCACGCAGGGTTATTCTTGCCACCGGAGGCAGGTCGTACCAGCTGACGGGATCCGACGGTTCGGGCTACCGCCTCGCCTCGCAGCTCGGACACCGGATAGTCGAGCCGCGCCCCTCTCTCGTCCCGATAATCTGCAGGGGCGATCTCTGCGCGAGGATGATGGGGCTGAGTCTTAAAAACGTCGCGCTCACTCTTTTCGATCCTTCCGGAAAGCGGGTTTACGAGGATTTCGGAGAGATGCTTTTCACGCATTTCGGAATCAGCGGTCCGATGGCGCTATCCGCCTCCTGTTATATACGCGGTAACGCCGGAGCCGGCTGGCGGGTCTCGATAGACCTCAAGCCCGCGCTGAACGAGAGCATGCTCGACGCGAGGATTCTGTCCGACTTTTCGGGAGAACTCAACCGCGATCTTGTCAATTCGCTCTCGGGTCTTCTTCCTTCCAAGATGATCGAACCCTTCGTCGAGCTCAGCGGAATACCTCCTCACAAAAAGGTCAATTCGGTCACGAGGGAGGAACGCGCGTCGCTCGTCCGCCTGTTTAAGAATTTTGAACTGCAGATCGCCGGACTGCGCCCGATAGACGAGGCGATAGTCACCTCGGGCGGGGTCGACGTCGCGGAAATCGATCCGAAAACCATGGAATCGAAGCTGGTTCCCGGGCTATACTTCGCCGGCGAGATCATCGACGTCGACGCCTTTACCGGAGGATACAATCTGCAGATCTGCTGGTCGACCGGCAAACTCGCCGGAGTTTCCGCGGCCGCCTCGCTCTGATCATGATCACCCAACTGGATATGACCCCATAATTCGGAGGAAAAACGAATGATTCGCAAACCGTCAAAGAGAAAAATCGTAAACATAGCGGTCGACGGACCGAGCGGCGCCGGAAAAAGCACTCTCGCAAAGGGAATCGCCGCCGCTCTCGGAATCTGCTACGTCGATACCGGAGCGATCTACCGGACGCTCGGCCTCGCTGCCATGAGGGCGGGAGTCGATCCTTCCGATCCGGTTACGGTGGCGGGCCTGCTCGAAAGCGTTTCGGTCGGACTCGATTTCGTTGACGGAAAACAGATTAATATACTTGACGGAGAGCCGGTCGGAGACGAGATCAGAACGCCGGCGGCTTCGGATTACGCCTCGAGGATCTCGGCGCTGCCCGACGTCCGCCGCTTCCTGCTTGACCTCCAGCGGCGTACCGCGAAGGAGAGAAGCACCGTCATGGACGGGCGGGACATCGGCACTGTCATTCTTCCGGACGCCGACGTAAAGATTTTTCTTTCCGCCGCTCCGGAGGAAAGGGCAAAGCGCAGATTTCTCGAACTGAAAGAAAAGGGAACCGAATGCGACTTTGAGACGGTTCTCGCGGATATCCTGGCTCGCGACGAACGCGATTCGACGAGGGCTCTGGCGCCGCTGAAGCCGGCGGAGGACGCGGTGCTGCTCGACAATTCGGATATCGGTCCGGAAGAGACTGTCGACGCCGCCCTGAAGATTATATACCGCAAGATACCGCGCCTTTCGCGCGCGGGCGGGAATAAAAAATGAAAAGCCGCGCCTACGCGTTCTGGCATTTCGTTCTCGCCTGGTTCGTAAGGATCGTTTTCTTTATCGTAAGACGCGGCAGCCGCAACGAACCCTTTCCGGAGGACGGGCCTTATATCATCGCCTCGAATCATATATCCGCGCTCGATCCCGTGATCGTCTGCGCCGTCACGAGGCGCCAGCAGCCGAGATGGATGGCTAAGTCGGAACTGTTCCGCGTACCGGTCATCGGCGGCATAATCCGCGCCTGGGGCGCCTACCCGGTCGAAAGAAGCGGAAAGGACGCCGGAGTCGTCATGAAGACGGTTTCGATGCTCGGAGACGGGATGTGCGTCGGGATATTTCCACAGGGCACCCGCAGGCCGGGAACCGATCCCTCCGGCACTCCGCTGCGCCCCGGACTCGGCTTCATCTGCGCGCACAGCAGGGCGACCGTGCTTCCGGTAAGAATTTCTGCGCCGGGGATGCGCGTCCGGCCCTTCCTTCCCGTTTTCGTGACGGTCGGCAAACCGATTACTTACGACGAGTACACAAAAGGCGGAACCGAGACCGGCTCTTCCGAGATAACGCGGTTCGTTTTCGACAGGATTTGCTCTCTCGACAGCCGCGGGCTTCGCGGACTGCCACCGAAGAATGATGAAGATAATCAAAGCTGAAAACGCCGGGTTCTGCTTCGGAGTCCGGCGGGCGGACAGACTGATCCGCGAAAAGATCGACCGCGACGGGGGCCGCGGAGTTTATACTCTCGGTAAACTGATACACAACGACGGGTACAATTCCGCTCTGTACGCCCGCGGCGTAAGGGAAATAACCGCGGACGATCTGCCCCGGCTCGCCGACGAAGCGTGCGCCGAGTCCCCCGTCTGCGTCTTTGTCAGAGCTCACGGAATGACCGAGGATACCGAGGAGCTGCTCTCCCGGGCCGTCGCCTCCAACCGGTTTTTTTCCTACGTGGACTGTACCTGCCCGTACGTCAAGAAAATTCACGGCATCGTTTCGTCGATACCCGGAACCGGTTCCGACGGGCTTCCGAATCTGCTCGTCTTCTTCGGGGACGAAAAACATCCGGAGACGGTGGGCACTATGTCCAGACGCCGCGGGAGAAGCATCGTCGTTCACGACTGCGCGTCTCTTGAAGAGGCATACGCCGAAGGCCTTCTGCCTCCGGACGGCTCGGCGCGGGTCTACTGCGCGGCGCAGACTACTCAAAACCTGGCCGAATGGGAAAAAATTCGGAATTTTCTTAAAAAACTATATACAAATCCGGTTTTTTTTGATACAATATGTAATGTTACGGAAAATCGCCAAAAAGAGGCCCGCCGACTTGCCGCAAGATGTGATTTCACGGTCGTTATCGGCGGAAGCGACAGTTCGAACACGGCCAAGCTATTTGCTGTATGCAGTGAGGTTTGCGGCCGGACGGTTCGTGTCAGCGGCGCGTCGGAACTCGAAGGCGTTATTCCGTGCGATTGCGTAAATGCTGGAATTGTCGCCGGGGCTTCGACTCCCGACGACATTATAGAGGAGGTATATTCCAAAATGAGCGAAGAAAGCAAAGCGGAAAACGTTAGCTTTGAAGAGATGCTCGACTCAGCTTGCAAAACAATAAGTTCAGGAGACACCGTTACCGGAACCGTGATAGCCGTAAACGATCAGGAAATCAAACTTGATCTCGGCTGCAAGGTCACCGGGATACTGACCGCCGATCAGGCTTCCGACGATGCTTCTCTGAAGCTGAGTTCCGAGTTCAAGGTCGGTGACGAGATAGATGTATTCGTTATCAAAGTCAGCGACGTTGACGGCACCGCGACCGTATCCAAGAAACGCGCGGATCTGAACCGCAACTGGTTCATGATAGTCGACGCCAAAGAGAAGGGCGAGACCCTCGAGGGCGTTGTCAGCGACGCCGTAAAGGGCGGCGTCGTCATTCGTGCTCTGGGCGCGAGAATTTTCGTTCCCGCGTCGCAGACGACCGTTCCGAAGGACGGAGAGCTCTCCTCTCTCGTCGGAAAGACGGTAAAGTTCAAGATCATCGAGATCAAGAACCAGGGAAAGGGAGCCGTCGGCTCCATCCGCGCCGCGGCCCGCGAAGAGAGACGCGCTCTTGAAAAGGAATTCTGGGAGAACATCGAAGTCGGAAAGTATTACGACGGCGTTGTCCGCGGAATGACCGATTACGGCGCGTTCATCGATCTCGGCGGAGTGGACGGAATGATTCACAAAAAGAATCTTTCCTGGAGACCTATCCACAAGCCGTCCGACATTCTGCAGATCGGAGATCATCTGCGCGTATTCGTCCGCAGCTACAATCCCGAAAAGAAGCAGATTTCCCTCGGCTACATCACTCCCGAGACCAATCCCTGGGTGCTCTTCAAGGCGAAATTCTCCGAGGGTGACGTTATTGACGTCGTGATTTCCAACATCATGACCTACGGCGCTTTCGCGCATATCACCGACGACGTCGACGGCCTTATTCACGTCTCGCAGATTGCCGACGGCAAGGTCGCGAACCCGGCGGATTATCTCACTCCCGGACAGACGGTTACCGTCAGGATCACCAAGATAGACGACGAGAATCAGCGCGTTTCTCTCTCCATTAAGGCGGTTTCCGAGCAGGGATCCGTTGCCGTCGACGAGGGAGACGATCTTCCCGCCGACGATTCCGAAGGGAAAGCGGAAGACTGACCGCTCTTTCATTCATATGACAGCAAAACGCAGGTCGGCGAACGTGTTTTCGCCAGCCTGCGTTTTGAGACAGTCGTACGGATTGTCTCAACCGGTAACTGAAATGGAAAACAAACCCGAAGACGGTATCATTTTTTACGTAGTGACCTCCTGTAAGGGCGGAATAGGCAAATCGACGGTCTGCGCCAATCTGGCGGTCGCTCTCGCGGAGCGCGGAAGACGCGTGCTCTGCATCGACTGCGATTATTCAAACAGATCGCTTGATCTGATATTCGGCGTCGACGGAACGGCTTCGAAGGGAATAGACGCGTTCGTCTGCGACCCGTCCGTCAGGCCGGAGGACTCGGTAATGCGCGTCAGAGACGGCGAGCTGTTTTTTATCCCGGGTCCCGAGAAAAACGTCATATCGTTCGGCCGCGAGGCGTTCGAAACGCGCGTTAAAGAGGCGGCTGTTTTTTACGGCTGCGACACCGTGCTTATCGACACCCCGGGGGCGAGCGACGGCATACTTCCGGTCGTCGCGCCGATAGCCGACACCGGTATAGTGGTTGCCTCCCATATGCCTACCGCCATCCGAGGAGCCGAGCGGACCGGAAAGGCGCTCTCCGGACTCGGAGTCGAGGAGCGTTTTCTTATCGTCAACCGTTTTTGCGCTTCCGACGTGCTTGCCGGCAGGCGTCCCGGAGTTAACGATCTAATCGACCGGACGTACATCCGCCTGCTGGGAGTGATCCCGGATTCGCGCGATCTCGAACTGGCGCAGGAATCGGGCAAGCTCGCGGTGCAGATAAAGCGCGCGGGCGACAAAACGGCCGATGCTTTCGCCGAGATCGCCGCGCGTCTCTGCGGCGAGCGCGTTCCCCTCATGTCATACCTTCCGGCTCGCCTGAGACGAAAGCTGACGCGTTCAAACTTTAAGTTCGAATGAAGATTTGTATTTTAGCTCCGGATACCCGCGCCGAGGCGGCGGCGCGGCTTTGCGCCGAGTTTTGCGGGACGCTCTGCCGCCACGACGTTCACGCCTCGCTTGAGGCGGCCGAACTGATCTCCCGGACGTCCGGGTTCTCTCCCGAGCCGCTTTTCGAGTATTCGCGCGGCGCGATAGAACAGGCGCTGTCGCGCGTCGAAAACCGGGAGGCGGGCCTCGTCATCCTGCTCCGCGACCCGCTCGACAGGGCGCAGGACCCTCTTATCGCCGAACTTGTCTCCGTCTGCGACGGAGCCGGAGTCCCCGTAGCCACCGGAATGGCGACGGCGGAAGCGCTGCTGCGTTCGCTGTCGAGAGGAGATCTCGGCGGAAAAAGCAGGAAAAAAATGATAATCAGGTAACTTAAGGCAATACCGCGGGGTTCGACGCACGAATC
>JAGDAM010000102.1 GCA_017959485.1 Clostridia bacterium | reverse complement strand
GGTACAAGAGAAAATTCATCGCCGGCAACGGCGGCGATGGCAGCGGAAAGAAATTCCACGGCGCCTCCGCCGACGATCTCGTCATACTCGTTCCGCCCGGAACGGTGGTAAAGGAGGCCGAATCGGGCCTTGTCATACACGACATGTCGGAGAACGGCGGCGCCGATTTCATCCTCTGCCGCGGCGGACGCGGCGGCTGGGGCAACCGGCACTTCGCCACTCCGACAAGACAGGTCCCGATGTTCGCCAAATCGGGTACCCGCGGAGAAGAAAAAAAGGTATTGCTCGAGCTTAAAATGATAGCCGACGTCGGTCTTATCGGACTGCCGAGCGTCGGCAAATCCTCGATACTCGCGGGTATTTCCGCCGCGAGACCGAAGATAGCCGAGTATCATTTCACGACTCTTTCGCCCAACCTCGGTGTCGTCGAGCTGCCGTCGGACGGAGGAGGCCGCGGCTTCGTCGCCGCCGACATCCCCGGGCTTATAGAGGGCGCGTCGGAGGGACAGGGGCTCGGGCATGAGTTTCTGCGTCATATCGAGCGCTGCCGGCTCTTTCTGCACGTCGTCGACGTCTCGCGCGCCGAGGGCAGAATCCCGGTCGACGACGTGAAGGTCATCGACGGAGAACTCGGTAAATACAGCGAGGAGCTGCTTTCCAGGCCTCAGATAATAGTCGCCAACAAATGCGACTCGGCCGACCGGAACGCACCCGAATCGAAGGAGCTCGAAGCGTACGCGGCGTCGCTCGGACGTCCCTTCTTCTACGTTTCGGCAATGACCGGAGAGGGACTCGACGAGCTTATCGAATTCGTCGCCTCGGAGCTTGAAAAACTGCCTCCGGTAAAGGTGTACGAGGCGGAGGTCGTCCCCGAGGACACGGCTTCCCGCGGCGAGCGGCACACCGAATACCGCCGCGTCGGAAACACCTTCTACGTCGAGGGCGAGTGGCTCTTCAATCTTTGCGGACAGGTGAATTTCAACGATTACGAATCGCTCAATTTCTTCCGCAAGGTGCTGCGCAAGAGCGGAGTCATCGACGAGCTCGAGGCGATGGGCTGCACCGACGGCTGCACCGTCTCGATATACGATTTCGAATTCGATTACGTCAAATAAAGCCGTTTTACCTGCCTTAAAATGGTAAGAACTCTTGTTTATCACGGACCGCCGGTCCCCCTGAAGAACTATCTGCGCGGCGCTCTCCGCATGTCGACGAGATCGCTCAAGCGGCTGAAGTACCGCGACGGCGGGATAACCGTCAACGGTGAACGCGTTACAGTAAGGTATCAGCTGAGCGAGGGCGACGTGATCGAGCTCGATCTGCGCGAGGAGACCGATTCCGGCGCGAGTCCCGCGGTTCCGGCCGATCTGCCGATAGATATAGTCTGGAGCGACGGATACGTTACCGTGGCGGACAAGCCGGCGGGCATGCCGACGCACCCGGTGCACGGGCATCTGTACGATACCGCCGCAAACGCGCTCGCCTGGCTGCATCTATTGAATACCGGCCGGCGAGATTTCGTTTTGCGGGCCGCCTACCGGCTGGACTCGGATACCTCGGGTCTGCTTGTCGTTGCCAACGATTTTCTTTCGTCCGGATCCTTCTTCAGGCAGGTGACTTCTCACGGCGTGACCAAAAGATATCTCGCGATAACCCGCGGAGCCCCTCCCTGCCGGTCGGCGGACGGATACGAAACTGTCGATCTTCCGATAGCCAGGGAGGACGGGCGCAACCTGATGCGCACGGTCGGGTCGGGAGGCGTTCCCGCGGTCACCCGCTACCGCGTGATTGCCGCGTCCGCCGACCGTGAACTGGCTCTTCTGTCGGTAGAGACCCTGACCGGGCGGACTCACCAGATCCGGGTCCATATGGCCTCTCTCGGATGCCCGCTGCTCGGCGACCGGTTCTACGGCGAGCCGAGCGACCTTATCGCGAGACACGCCCTGCACGCCTGCCGGGTCGAATTCGACCATCCCGCAGACGGCAGAAGGATGTGCTTCGTTTCCCCGCCTCCGCCCGATATGGCGGGAATAATCAATAGTATTCTTAATTCATAAAAAACCGGAGGACCGGACGATGACCGGTAAACTGTTGCGCAAAAATAAGACTGACGAAAACCGCGGCGAACCCGTAAAGCTCAAACTGCCGCGCTGTTCGGTTGTCTTTTTTATTATATTCGCCCTGTCGGCGGTCATTCTCGGAGTCTGCTTCCTCAGCACCGATTTCGCGGACTTCTTCTGCCGCCGCGTCGCCTCGGGTCCGCGCGCGCTGCTGGCGTGGCTGACCGCCGTTTTTCCTTTTTCGCTTATTGAACTGATTGTTATACTGATTATCCCGATCGCTCTGTTCGTGATCGTGCGTGCCGCCCGGAAAGCGGCCGACAGCTGGCACAACGCCGGAATCGTCTGCCTGACTCTTCTCTCGGTTTTGTCGCTTTTCTTCAGTGTATACGTTTTCACGCTCGGCACCGGCTACCGGGGGAGCGGGCTTGACGAGAAGCTCGGGATGACCGACGACAAGGTCTCCGCCGAGGAACTCAAAAAAACCGCGGAGATTCTCGCCGACGAGATCGGCGCATATGCGGGAAAGATATCTTACGGAGCGGACGGATTCTCGGTTATGCCCTACGGCGTCACGGAAATGACCTCGAAGCTGGGCGACGCGTTCGCAGCCGCGAGTGAAAAGTACGCATTTCTCCAGTCGTTTCGCGCCCCGATAAAACAGGTGATGCTCAGCGAGCCCTGGACCTACACGCATATCACCGGGATGTATTCCTATTTCACCGGCGAGGCGAACCTTAACATAAACATGCCCGACTACACTCTCCCGTTTACCGCGGCGCACGAAATGGCTCATCAGCGCGGCATCGCCCGGGAGGACGAGGCGAATTTCGTCGCCTATCTCGTCTGCCTCGAGTCCGACGACGACTATATCAGGTATACCGCCTCGCTCAATATGTACGAGTACGTCGTAAACGCGCTCTATTCCGCGGATTCCGACGGATATACGGAGGTCATGCGGCGGCTTGAACCGGAGGTAAGGGCGGAAATGACCGCATACGGCAGATTTTTCTCAAAATACCGCCGCTCGGTCGTGGCTACGGTCTCGGAGAAGGTAAACGACACCTATCTGAAGATTAACGGCACCCCCGGAACCAAGAGTTACGGTATGGTGGTCGATCTCTGCGTCGCCTTCTACAGAGATTCCGACCGGTCCGGTCAATGATAGTCAGAAACAGTATACGGTCGGTCACGAGGAGCCCGCTGAAAAGCGTTCTGTTCTTTCTCCTCATAGCGGTCGTTTCGGCGTCGCTGACGCTCGGAGTCGCGCTTTTCGCCATGTGCCGGCTGATGCTCGACGAATGCGGGCGGTCGTATTACACGACCGCCGTTCTCGAATACCGCGCGGGAAGATATCCCGAGCGCGGCGTCTTTGACCGGTACGCCCTCGGGGCGCGCTCCGCAGTCGATTTCGACGCGCTTGAAAAGCTTGATTACGTTCTGGAGACCGACAGGGAACGGACGGTCACAGTGTCTTTCCCGGGGCTCAGCAGGACGACGATCGACGGGACGCAGGCGGGAAGAGCCGTCGTGATTGTCGTCGAGGTGCTCTGGAACAACACTCTCGCGAAGACGAAAAAGGTGCTCTTTGCCGATTCGGTCCGGGAGGAGACGGTAGTTCCGCTGTACTGGTCGGGCGAGGGAGAGTATCCTTTCGTCACCGGAAGGACCTATATCATCACCGGATATACCAACGGCAACGCCTACGGGATGATTCCGGTGAACGTCACGTCAATCCTGAACCGTCCCGCCCGGGAGGCGGGGGTCGAAGAGAGCCCGCCTTTTTTCGATATTACCGGATACGGCGACATTTCACCGGAAAAGCATCCCGAGCTTTCGTTTTATTACGACGCGGCCGAGTCCTATTCGCTGATAAGTCGATCCTGGTACTGCAAAATAACACCCGAACCGTCCTTTCTCGAACCCTTCGGCGAAAAGGAGTACGCAATCACCGAGGGGCATCTCTACACGCGGGAGGAAGCCGAAAACACCGTCTGCTGCGTCCTCCCCGAGACGATCGGGCTGCGCTCGGGACTGTCGGTCGGGGATACCGTCGATATCGCGGTGACGTCGCGTGAGAGCGGCGACCTTCAGGATTCCTTCTGGAAGACCCGTGACACGGGGACCGAAACGGTAAGATGTCTTATCACCGGATTTTCCTCCGCGATCGACAATTCGCTTCCGCTCGTTTATATTTCGTATATCGAAAACAGCGGCGACGTCGGTTTCGCAGGATACACTCTCGGCACGCTGCGCCTTTCGAACGGTATTACCTACGAGCAGAAAAAAGAGATTCAGTCGCTCGTCGGAGACGGAGTGTCGGTCGTGTTTCACGATCAGGGCTACGCGTCGGTCACGGAGGCGCTGTCAAAACTCGGATTCAGCGCCGCGACGGTCACCGCCATCGGAGCGGTCGCCTGCACCGCCGTCCTTTTCCTTTTCGCGTTTCTGTTTATAGGCAGACAGCGCGAGCCGATCGGGACGATGTTCATGATGGGCACGTCGAAGCGTGAGATCCGTCTTTACGTTCTGACCGGGAGCGGCCTGCTTCTTGTCATATCCTCGTTTACCGGATGTTCGCTGTCGCTGCTGGCGTCCGATCTTCTTAATCTGATCATATCGGCCTCGATGGAGGGCGCAACGTCCGTCCTCAATCTGTATTCAAGCGGAAGTCTCGGGGTCGTGAAGGTGATCTCCGGTTCGATACGCATACCCTTCCGGATCGCGCCGGCCATCTTTCTCGCGGTCACACTGACCGGCATAGTCTTTTGTCTGCTTTTTACCCGCGGCATCACGTCGGGAATCGGCAGAAAAGAGCGGCGGCGGACCGCGGCAAAAGTCGGAAGAGAAAAAAAGAAAGCCGCCCGCAATCGGACGGCCTCGGTGCCGCGTGTCGAAGGCGCGGGAAGGAAATATCTGTATATATCGATAGTCCGCGGCGGAATGAGGACCTACTCGGTTCCGCTCGTCTGCGCTTTGATGGCTCTTTTCGTACTCATTCCCGCGCTGGCGCTCGCGCATTACCGCGCCCGGCTCGACGAGCTCGGGAAAGACACGAAAATCACCTGCTTCTTCACCGATTACAGCGGCAAGGCGAGATACGATCTCGTTTTGCCCTCGACAATGACGTCGGTGCTTGAAAACAGCGAGTTTTTTGAAAACTTCCATTACTGTCAGACGGACAGATATCTCGTTTACGCCACGTCCGGCGGCTATACCTACAAAGACGGGATGAACGTCGGCAAACCGACCGGAGAAACGGCTCAGGAGAATATGGCTGTCATGCCGAGGATAGTTTACGCCGAGAAACTCGAATACACTCCCGATTTTTCCTCGGGACAGACAGCCTCGGTCGAGTGGCTGGACGGATACGGTCCGTCGTTTTTCGAAAATGAATCCGCGATGATAAAAGCGGTCCGCGAGAGGGGATACCTCCATCCCGGAATGATCCGCTACGTCGGGCCCGACGTGCGGGACAGGGGCCTCGTGATCTCACGTCAGCTGTCACTGAAGATCAAAGCCGGGCTCGGCGATTCGGTCGATATGCTGGTCAGCGAGGATATGATTCACGAGACCTATACCGTCGTCGGAATAATCGACGCCGACTGGATCGGCGACACCGTCTTTACCAGATTCGAAAACTGCATACTCGTGCTCAAAAGCGAGGGCGCCTCGTATCTTCGGGTAAGGAACACCGCGTCCTGCGGTTACTTCGAGCTTGCCGACACGCTGAAGATCAGGGAAGCCAAGAAATGGCTGCGCGACACCGGTTTTTCCCGGGTCCACGACTCGGAAAGATACCGTCTCTATCCGATCCTTGAGGACGCAGAATACTGCGACAGCGCGGAAAAGATAGAGAAGAACGTCGGATACCTTAAAACGATCATTCCGGCGGTATCGGTGCTCTGCCTTCTCGCCGGAGCCGCTCTCTCCTGGCTCTCGATGCATAAAAGGCGGGAAGAGATAGCCGCTCTGCGGTCGATCGGCGAGAGCGCGCGGGAGATTTTCCGCATCTTCTTCACCGAACAGGCGCTGCTTTCGGTCGCGGGAACCCTTGTGACCGTCGCGGTGTTTGCTCTGGCAACCGGGCTTTCCGCGTATTATCTGTTTTCGCCCGGTTTCCTCGCGGGTTATCTCATCGGCAGCGCGTTCGCGCTGAAGCGCATGTCGCGGGACGACCTCGTTTCGGTGCTCTGCGAAAGGGAATAACGTAATGATTCTTGAACTGAAAGACGTAAAATACGGCTACAGGACGAAATACCGCACGGTCGACGTGCTCAAGGGAGTCAGCTGCTCTTTTGAAAAAGGAAAGATATACGGTATCGTCGGGAAATCCGGAAGCGGGAAAAGCACGCTTCTGTCGCTGATGGCGGGCGTCACTCTGCCCGCGGAGGGTCAGGTGATCTACGAAGGCGTTCCGACTTCAGGGACCGACCTTGAAAGGTACAGGCGCGACTGCGTTTCGGTTATCTATCAAAGCTTCAGACTGCTTCCGCTGCTGACCGCCGTCGAGAACGTGATGTATCCGATGGAGCTGAAGGGAATGAACTCCCGCGACGCGGAGAAAAGGGCGGAGGAGCTTCTTTCCGACGTCGGAATCCCCGCCGATACCATGCGCAGATTCCCGGCGGCAATGTCGGGCGGAGAGCAGCAGAGGGTGGCTATCGCGCGCGCTCTCGCCTCCGGGACCGGACTCATCCTTGCCGACGAACCGACCGGCAACCTCGATCACGAAAACAGCGTTACGATAATCGACCTGCTCGCCCG
>JAGDAM010000101.1 GCA_017959485.1 Clostridia bacterium | reverse complement strand
GGAAGCGGGTGCTTCCCGGACAAAAAAACTAAGGAGAAATACAATGAAAAGACAAACGAGGGGGACTCTGCTCTTTATCGCAAGAGCGGCGGTCATAGCCGCGCTTTACGCCGTGCTTACGATGGTGCTGTGGGAGATCTCCTCCGCGGGCATCCAGTTCCGCCTTTCCGAGGCGCTTTGCGTGCTGCCCGCCTTCACTCCGGCCGCGATACCCGGACTCGTCATCGGCTGCGCAGTCGCGAATCTCATGGGAGGGACCTGGATCGACGTGGTGTTCGGTTCGCTCGCCACTCTGCTCGCCGCCCTATGCAGCCGGATTATCGGGCGCGCGTTCGGCGTCGGAAAAACCGACAGGCTGAAATTGGGAGCGAAACTGCTGGTCCCGCTGCCTCCGGTCGTCTTCAACGCGGTGATAATACCTTTCGTTCTCTATTACGGGTACGGATTGACCGAGGCATTCGGTGCGAGCGAACGACTCACGGTTCTCGGACTGCACGCGCTGACGGTCGGAGCGGGTCAGGCGGCGGTCTGCTTTATACTCGGTATACCGCTTATGATCGCCTTAAACCGCGTCCATCGGAAGACCGATCTGTTCGGGTAAGATCAGGAGAGAATATGACGGGGCTGTAAAAAAAGTCGGTTTTTTACAGCCCCAATTATACGAACTGATCGGCGTATGAGCGTCGCGCGGCGCTTTTTTACTTACGGTACCGGTCGGCGTACCACTCGGCGAACCGCCGCAGGCCCTCGCGAAGAGGCGTGGACGGGGCGAAGCCGGTGTCGCGTACGAGGTCGTCGACGTCGGCGTAGGTGGCGGGGACGTCTCCCGGCTGCATCGGTACAAGGTCGCACATCGACGCGACGTCAAAGTCTTCGGGCAGCACGCCGGCGCGGATGAGCTCCTCGCCCAGCGTTTTTACGAATACGAGCAGGTTTTCGGGACTGTTGTTTCCGATATTGTATATACGGTAGGGAGGCACGGGCAGTCCGTCGTCTCCCTTCTTTTTTTCGGGAGCCCGGGTCATGACGCTGACAATCCCGCGCACGACGTCGTCGACGTATGTGAAATCCCGCTCGCAGTTTCCGTAATTGAATATCTTTATCCTTTCGCCCTCCGTCAGCTTCCGGGTGAAGGAGAAATAGGCCATGTCCGGCCGTCCCGCCGGGCCGTAAACGGTAAAGAAGCGCAGGCCTGTCGACGGGATATCGTAAAGCTTCGAATATGAGTGCGCGAGCAGTTCGTTGCTCTTTTTGGTCGCCGCGTAGAGCGAGACCGGACTGTCCACTTTGTCCGCGGTGGAGAAGGGAACCTTGGTGTTTCCTCCGTAAACCGACGAGGAGGAGGCGTAAACGAGGTGCTCGACCGGGAAGCGGCGGCAGGCCTCGAGGATATTGAAAAAGCCGACGATATTCGACGATATATATACGTCCGGACGTTCGATCGAGTATCTGACTCCGGCCTGCGCCGCGAGGTTTACGGCGACCGCGGGACGGTACTCTTCGAACAGCCGAAATACGGCCTCCGCGTCGGCCAGATCGCCGCGAACGAAGGTGAAGCGTCCGCCCGAATCAGAGTCGCGCAGAGTCTCAAGACGGTATTCCTTGAGCGACACGTCGTAATAGGCGTTCATATTGTCGAATCCGATGACAGTCGTTTCGGGATAATCCGAAAGCAGCTTTTTTACCAGCGCCGAGCCGATGAATCCGGCGGCGCCGGTGACAAGTATTCTTTTTCCGTTAAGATTTATATTCTGATCCAGCATTTCCTGCCTCACAGTCTGACGCCGTCCGCGGTATCGCAGATATGTGCGCTGAATTTGCCTCTCAGGGCGGGGAAGGCGGCGAGGTATTCGTCCTCTATCTTTCTCGAAGCCGATTCGGCGAAAGCGGGATCGATCAGCGCCATGCAGCAGCCCTTGAAGCCGGCCCCGCTGAATCTCCCGCCGTACACTCCGTCGGTGTGAGTCAGTATCTCGTACATTTTTATCAGTTCGGGACTGCCGGTCTCCCAGTTGACGATGGAGGAGCGCCCGCTCTCGCTGGATATCCTGCCGAAAGCGGCAACGTCTCCCTTTTTCCAGGCCTCGACCGCCTCTCCGACACGGTCAAACTCGGTGAACCAGTGTTCGGCGCGCTTCCGCCAGTTATCCGGAAGACGGTCCTTGAAGCTTTCGTATACCTCCCTCGGAACGTCGCGCATATTTGTGTCTGAGAATTTGCCGTATTCCGCACCCGAAAAGGCGGCAAGCGCGTATGCAGCCGAGCGAAGCTCGTCGACCCGCATATTGAATTTGCTCCCGGCGAGCGTCCGCTCGTGACCCGAGAAGAAGATTCCGATTTTAAAGTCCTTCATCGACGCGGAGCGCGGGATGATCTCCCGGCTGTCGTCCAAAAAATCGAGATAGAGAAGGTGATCCTTCCTGCAGTAGATCTCGCAGGACTGGTCGAGCCGGCCGCAGGCGACGCCTACGTATTTGTTTTCGGCTTCAAGCGCCGCTCCGATCATCTCTTCCGGCGTGAGTTTGATCCCGTTCAGATCGGAGAGAGCGGAGAGGAAGGTGATGATAACAGCGGCAGAGGAGGAAAGACCGCCGATGGGAAGTTCGCCGTCGATAACCGCGCAAAGGCCGATCCTCAGCGGGAATCTGCGGTTCAGCGCGATTGTGGCTCCGCGCAGATGGTCTGCCCAGTCGTTCTGCCTGATTTCGGGGGTGCTTGACACGTGCCACTGCGCACGCTTCGGGAATTGCAGACTCTTTATCTCGATAACCCCGTTCTGCTTGGGGCCGTACGCGATATGTATGCCCTTGTCGATGGCAAAACCGGTGATGCGCCCGAGATTGTGATCGACGTGCGCTCCGACCGGACATATGCGGTAGGGTGTGAACGCGGTTGAGAAGGGCTCCTTGCGGTAGGTATCACGGAAGGCGCCGACAACTTTAGAAAAGGATCCGGAACGGGAAAATGATACCCCTTCGCCTGACGTGCGCCTGCTGTCGGCAAATTCGGTCGTCCTTCCGTCGAGCGGCTTTTCGGCGGTGTCGGGAATGATCCAGAGCCCGTGCTCTTTGCGCGCTCCGTCGATCCTGCCTTTGCGGCAGAGTTCTGTCACCCGTCTTTCGGGGAACTTCCATTTCAGGGCCGCCTCCCTGACGCTGATATAGTTCATATTTACCTCCGGGATGTAATGCCTTATTATTATACAACGATACGCCGCGGATGTCAACATATACATTGACATCCGCGGCGTATCGGCGGGTTACGGATTAATCCCTGTCAGCCGGTATAACCGGCGGTTGACCAGGTTGGTTTGTTACGACTGTTGTTACAGCTCCATTGATAATAATACCTGATTCATTGCCTTAAGTCCACAACTCGGGATTCTCCATATACCAAAGATAAACTTTAATCGCCATGCCGGCACATGAAACATCCAGCATCGGGTCTGCAAAAGAGGTTCCGGAGAGTCTGGTGAGTTTGCCTTCGAAATGTTGACTGTCAAGCAGGCAATTCATCAGAAGAACTCCTTTTTTGCTTGCAGCTCCTTTGGCGTAATACGCCCATCTGATCAGGTAGGGAATCGCTTCGACGCCTGCTTCGGAGACTTTTGCGAGAGCGTCCGGGTTTTCCTCTACATCCGGCCAACTGGAGTCCCACGGGCTTTGATTGACGTTAACCGACGCTGCGAGCGTTTCCACCCGGTCGATCATCGCCTGATTTGTAAGGCCCGAGAGCCATGCTTCAAAGCCCTCCGGCGTGTTGTAAGCCGGTCCTGGTTCGGATTCAGGCAGAGTTTCAAACTGAGTTGTGTCTGTCGACGGGACGCCGTTTTCTTCCGGCAGTTTCGCGTCGGGAGACGCGGCGGGAGACGCGTCGGGCTCGAGACCGATGGCGGGAGACTGCTCTGCGCAGCCGGTCAGTCCGGCAGAACATAACAAAATTACCTGAATCAGGATGAGCGCAAAGATAATTGTTTTTTTCATGGCTTAGTCCTTTCAGAGATTAAAGCATAATAAGCGAAAGCCGATACAGGATTATGATATCTGAAACTATATGGATTGATGACAAATATGTCAGTCGTCATAATTGTACAGAAAAAATCCGACCGGGTTTCCGTACGAGTAGTACTGAAACATATCCGAATGATAAACGCATTCATTGCCGCCTATTTTTGCAGAGATGACACCGTTTTCGGACAGGGCAAAATGTGTTATATCGTATATTGAGTTGCCGTATGCGATTATGCAACGCCCGGAAGGACTGTATGAGTTGATTTTCGAAATGTCCAAATCAGCCAGAAAAATCTCCACGTCATCAAGACTTGTACCTGATCCTGACACACCAGGCCAATAATTGTCGGTTGGGTCTCCGATAGCATACGCGAAACAGTTATAATCCGGAGAGAAATTGGCTTTTTTCTTAAAGTCTTTCATTATATCCACATATTGGGAAAGAGAATAGTCCTCGTCTTCCTCGAGCGCCATTGATCCCCATTTGTGGCAGGTTAAATAACAGTTAAAAGAAGTGTCGTCAGGATATGTTGTAATTTTTATCTTGTATGATTGTCCATAAGTAAGATAAAGAGAAACATATGAATAAAAAGAGCCGTTCCAGTCATTATTAGAAACAATTAAGGTGCCATTGGAATTGAATACTTGGAGAATTGTGTCTTGAGCGGTTCCGTTAAAAGGGCAATGGGTTTGAATAATATAAGTCCCACTGTATTTGGGAGAGAAAACATAATAAACATTGTTTCCTATGGCGTGGAGGCCGAAAGCTTCATAAGTGCCGATATTTATTATTGTTTCACCGGTCGCTTTTACTGGCAAGGGTGTCAAAATTCCAGCTGAATAACTGAGTACTATAACAAGTGCCACAAAACTTGAAAGTATTTTTCGCATTATTTCCGCCTTATACAAAAAAATGAATTATTATCAATTAATATTGTACACTATATTTCTTTTTTTGTCAATAATTCCGTTTTTCCATTTTCCGAAAATCGAAAATCACATTATTGACGGTATTACTCCCATTATAATACCATTAAGTGATGAAGAGAAAAAACTTGAGATATTGGAATAATAATACTAATATCACTGTATGTTTATCAATCCGGTATAATACGTTCGACGCCGCCCGGCGAATTTGTGCGGGCCTTCTCGAAGAGGCATTGATGCGGCAAAGCAGGTACCGTGCCCGGTATCGCCGGCGCCGGCGTATGCGGCGGGGACATCTCACTGCCGCATCGGTACGAGACCCTTGCGGTGTTGATTCAAGGATTGATGCCTATCAGCGGATAGAACCAGTGGTTGACCCAGTAGGCGGAATTTGCCATCTGAATGTTTACGACGAATACTATGTCGGTAAAGCCGTAGTCCCTGAATGAGTTCTGCAGCGTCTGAGATTCGCCGAACGCCTTGAAATATTCGCGAGGATCGACAACTACGACGGTTCCGTAGGTCTCGGCAAGATAGGGCGCGAAGGCGTTTCCGAATGAGTCTTTTACTACGAGGACCTTTTTCTCCTGCGGGTTGTCCGGGTCTCTGATGACGGTGAGCGGCTGGTCCCCGCGAAGATGTATCGTGTACTGCTTGTTTCCGTCGAGGAACATTGAAGAATAGGTGCGCGGCTTCCAGCCGAGCGACGAGTCGAAGGTTATCGTCATAGAGAGGGGCTTTTTAGTCGACCAGTACTCGAGACGGTCGTAGAATTTCATCCTGCTCCCGTAGGCGGAATAATACCATCCGAGCATTCCCTCGGTCGCCACCGTGTGGCTGAATGCGGTAAGCGGAGCCGGCTGCTCTCCGATCGATTCCATATACGCGGCCCAGGCGTAGTATGCGGCGAGCCCGGTCCAGTGGTTGTCTGACTTGAAGTAGACGTTTTCGTCCCGGTGGGCGTAAATCAGGTCATAGCAGTTTACGAAATTGATTTCCGGGTCGTAGCTTTGCTCCATTACCGCGAGCATCTCGCGCTGATCTCTGCCGGCCGCCGACACCTTTGCGGCGTCAACCCTCATGGTTCCGTATGGAGCTACGACCATCGAAACCCGCGTTCCGGGAAAGAGATCGCGGTAATAGAGCAGAAGAGCCGAGTATGCCTTTGCCAAATTGCGCAGGGTCTTGTCGGAATAGTTAATCGTCGTATATCCCGATCCGTTGTATACAAAGACTCCGCTTCCGACGTTTTCGGCGTTCGCGGTATCTTCGACCGGTTGGACCGCGGCTTTCGCCACCGTGACGGTGCAGCTCGACGACAGGCCTCCGCAGCTTGCGGTCACCTCCGCCGTCCCCTCGCGCAGCGCGAACAGAGCCACGCTGTCGCCGTCGGGCGTGAGCGTAAGAAGGTGAGGGTCGGATACCGACCAGACTACCGGTTCGCGCGCGTCGATTAGGTAGGTTTCGACGGTCGCGGTAAGGAT
>JAGDAM010000100.1 GCA_017959485.1 Clostridia bacterium | reverse complement strand
CTTCCGCGGGATTCGCAGGAGGTTTTGAAGACGGTTCCGACAAGCGTCACGTCCCTGCGCGGCGCCGGCACCGAACAAACCGAGACCGGAACCGGACGGAAGGGCTCTCCCCAGAGCGTTTCGGGCTCGCGCAGGTCGAACTCGGTGCTCCCAATACGGCAGATGCCGTCCTCGCAGACGGCGAGCGCCGACTGATCGAAAGCGGAAGTGATTTTCTTCAGGTTCAGCGCCGGCTTTTCGTCTTTTTCCGACTCGGAACCGGCCCTCTCCCCCGCTCTCTCGTATTCTTCCAGCGATTCGAGACACTTGCGGTCGATATCGTCGAGAAACTCTCGCATCTCGTCGGATTCGGAATAGGGCACGTAACCGTCGGCCTCTGTAATGACGGTTTCCATACTAACGCCGAACTCGTCGAGGACAAGCGCTGAGATTCTCCGTTCCGCGTCCTGTATCTCGAGAAATCCGAGCGAACCTTCGCCGAAAAGAATGCTTACGTTTATCCGCCCGTCCCCCAGAGAGACGCGGCAGTCGCTGAAAAATCCGCCGGGAAGCAGTCCCCTGCGTCCGGCGTCGGATATAAGGTCGAAAAGAACGTCGGGATCAAAAAGCTGAGCGGGATACCTCGTCGCGATCCTGACCGAATAGACCGAATCGTAAGCCGAGTTGATCTCGTTCTCGGCTTTGTGTATCGTCCGCTTCGGCCAGACCCGGGACGGAAAGACGACCGCTTCCCATCTTCTCTCCGACGTATCGGATTTCCGCATTTCGACCTTTACGCAGTCGAGAGCAAACTCGCGCGTCTCGGCGGAAGGACGGTATTTTTTGAATATCTCAGTCAGACTGGCCATTTTTCAAACAGTGTTCTTTTATGTATGAAATGAGCGAGGCGGTGACCGCCTCCTCGGGAATGCGTGCGATTTTCTCGCCGTGAGCGAAGAGATAGGCCTCTCCCACCGCGCCGGCGACTCCGACGTCGGCCTCTCTCGCCTCGCCGGGACCGTTGACCGCGCAGCCCATCAGAGCCACGGTGATAGGAAGGTCATCAAGTCCCTCTTCCTTTACCGCGCGTTCGAATCTTTCGACGTGCGAGCGCAGGTCTATCCGGGTCCTGCCGCAGGTCGGGCAGGATACGATATTCATTCCGGAATATCCTCGGCAGCCTAGAGCGCGGAGTATGTCCCGGGCGGCCGATACCTCTTCGAGAGGGTCGGCGGTCAGAGATACGCGCACCGTGTCGCCGATGCCTCGGCTGAGGAGCGCGGAGATAAGCTCGGCGTTTTTAATGATACCCATCCGCGGACTGCCCGCCTCGGTCGCGCCGACGTGAATCGGAAGGTCGGTCATTTCGGAAAGCATCACATTTGCCTCGATCCCCGCAGCGACCGACGACGTCTTAACCGACAGCACGACGTCGTCGAATCCGAAGCGTGAAAGCATGCGCGCCTGTTTCACGGCGCTCTCGCAGAGCGCTTCGGGGACGGGTGAGCCGTATTTTTCAAGAAGTTCCTTTTCGAGAGAACCGCCGTTTACGCCTATCCTGATCGGTATCCCACGCGAACCGCAGGCGGCGGCGACCGCGCGCACGTTATCCTCGGACCCGATATTTCCCGGGTTTATCCTGATCTTGTCTACACCGTATTCTGCGCACCTCAGGGCGACCCTGTAGTCGTAATGCACGTCTGCCACGAGAACCGCGTCGGGGAGAGCTTCCCTGATAGCGCGAAAGGCCTCGGCGGAACGCAGATCGGGTACCGCGAGACGCACGACGTCGCACCCCGCGGCAATAAGACTCTTTATCTGTTCAACGCAGCCGGACGCGTCGAGCGTCGGAACTGTCGTCATCGACTGAACCGGTATTCTTTCACCGCCGCCTATCGCGATTTTTCCGGCATAAACCTTTTTTGTTATCTTTCTCATAATCAGGAAAACAGTTTAAAAATGTCCTTGAACGTTATCACAAGGGTCAGTCCCATCAGAAGAATGAAGCCGACCGTGTTCACGGCCCGTTCGAACGCGGGAGGCGGATCGCGACGGATTATTATGGCTATTATTATCGTCAGAATGCGGCCGCCGTCGAGCACGGGCAGCGGCAGCAGATTCATTATCCCGAGATTGACCGATATGACCGCGAAAAGATATAAAAGACTTGCGAAGCTGACTCCGACCGCCTGTCCCACCGCCTCGCTGATGCCTATGGGGCCGGATAACGACTGAAGTCCGAATCTTCCGCTCAGCAGACCGCCGAGAGAATCGAAAACCATTTTGACCGTCGATACCGATCTTGAGAAGGCGTGGCGTACAAGAACCGAAGGAGTGGTCCGTTCGCGGTAGAGCAGAAAGTCGCAGTCGCCGAAATCGACGCCCTCCTCCGTTATGACCGGGAATTCGACCCCCTTCAGCTCAATCCGCTCACCGTCTCTGACCACTTCGAGGTCGACGGGCGACGAGCCCTGCATCATAATCTCGTAAATCAGTTCGTTGCCGGTCAGCACTCTGACCGAATTGACTTTTACTATTCTGTCGCCCGCGGACAGCCCGTATGAATCGGATTTCGATCCGTCGGTAAACTCGGCGACCGTGGTCGAGACCGGAACCGACAGGAGGACGACGATCACCATCACCAGAAAGCCTGCGGCGATATTCACAAGCGGCCCCGCAAGAACTGTGGCGAGCCGCTTCAGTCTCGAAACGTTGCAGAATGCTCCGGGATCGTCCGACGAGTCGTCCTCACCGGCCATGCTGACGAACCCTCCTATCGGAAAGGCGCGAACAGAATACTTCACTCCGCTCTTTTTCGAGACACGCGAAAAGACGGCCGGACCCATTCCGACCGAAAATTCGTTTACCGTGATCCCCGACGCGCGGGCGACCAGAAAGTGTCCTCCCTCGTGAAGAATCACGAGGACGTCAAGCAGAAGAAAGGTTAGAAGAATATAGAGAAACTGCATAATTCATACTTAGGCGCAACCGCAGTATTCCGACGCCAGACGGCGGGCGGCGCCGTCGGCTTCGAGAACTGCGTCCAGCGAGTCGGACCCGAATTCACCCGAAGGCGAGTCACGACGTATTCAAGCGTATCGAAAATATCGCAAAAACCGATTTTGTCCCGAAGGAAAAGCGCGACAGCCGTCTCGTTGGCGGCGTGAAGCAAAGCGCTCTCGGAATCGGGAAGATCTATCGTGTCGGCGGCAAGCTTCAGCGTCGTGAATGTGTCGCAATCGGGCGCTTCAAAATCCAGCCGCGCGACCGACGCAAGATCGAGTTTCGGCACCGCGGGCAGCCCTCTTTCGG
>JAGDAM010000099.1 GCA_017959485.1 Clostridia bacterium | reverse complement strand
GCGTTTCTTTTCAACACTTAATTTGTAGAAAAAGCGAAATCGGCGACGACGGGATAGTGGTCGCTCCCCCGCACAGTGTATTTGTCGACGACGATACGGTGCCCGAGCGCCCGCAGAGAGGCGGAGGTGTAGAAGATCAGATCCTCCACGGCTCCTCCGGTCGAGCCTTCTCCCACGCTGTGGATGGTTCCGATGCCTACCGAAAGGGCTCAATCAGCCGGAACCCCCGCGTCGGCGTATCCCGCGGAGACGACCGTTTCGTAGGGAAGAACTCCCTTCCAGAAATACCAGTCCCCGGCGAGCACCGTCGGAAGGTTCCCTCCGAACTTTTCCGAAACGGCGGCTGCCTCTATAAGAACTTCCTTCGCGAATTCGTCGCGCCACTTTCCGGAGGCGTCCCGGTTGTCCGAGAAATGCGCCGCAAAGACGCAGATTTTCATTCCGTTCTTCTCAAATACCGCGTAAGACCAGCCGTGATAGGAAATCATATCGGACAGGTAGGAAAATCCGGAATCGAGCAGGGTCAGCCCCGAGTCCTTACGGTAGAGGATGGGCGTCGCGTAATGACGGGCGAGCAGGTTCGCGTCGGCGTCCGAGGGATCGGGATAAAGCGCTACGTAGGGCGCCTCGACCGTCTCGTAATCCTTTTTCAGATAGGGAGCTATCGCCTTGGTTATCCCCCGGGCGTATATATACTCGTTGAGCGTAATGACGTCGGGAGCGTAACAGAGATAGGTGTCTGCGAGCAGTTCGGCGCGGGTTTCGTCGGACTCGACGGCCGAGGATATCAGTACGTTTGACTGAAGGACGCGTATATCCGTTTCCTCGGTCCTTGCAATCATCCTGTATTCACGCCCGTCGGTGACGTCACCCGAAAGTGAAAGTCCGGCAAGATCGGGCGAGGCCGCGAAGGCATCCGACGAGATGTATTCCGCAAAGCAGTCGTAAGCGCTGTCGCAGGCTCTGGGCCCCGACGCGGTGAAGACAATATTTCCGTCAGTCTCGAATATCTTAAATCCCGCGTTCGGATTAAAGCCGGCCTCGTCGGCGCCGTAATATCTGGCCGAGCCGACGAATATCGCGCGGCCGCCCGTATACGCCGATTCGCTGACGACAGCCGCTCCGACGCCGCACTGGGAGCCGAGCAGTGCGGACAGGCGCGACGCGAGCGAACCGGCTGCAGCCGTCGTTCCGCGGACTATCCGGATACCTGCAAGACCGTCCCCCGCGATATTTGCGCCCGCGAGGCGGTATTCGTCGCGGAAGGCCGCGGTGTAGCCCGATTCAAGAACGAGATCGCCTTCCGGCGAGAGAGGCATATTCTCTGAAAACCAGGCGACTCCCTCGGCCAGCGCGGCGTCCGAGCCGCCGAGTATGAAGAGTTCTCCGGCGCGGACGGCTATCACGTAGTCGTGAAGGAGCAGCGCCCGCTGCAGCTCCTCAATGATCCCGGCCTCGGGAGCCGAATCCGAGAGAGTCCCGACGACTATCGCGTGCGGCTCGGGAGAGCTTGCGTAGCTGAATTCATCGTAGAGCCGGAAACCGGCTCCGGTCTTCTCCGAAAGCGCCTTTCGCAGAGCCGCGGCGGCCCTGACGACGGTATCGGACGCGCCGTCTCCCCTTACCACTGCGTAGTCGGTCTCACCGTTCGAGGCAAAGGCGTATTTTACCGCGGGCAAGGGCGCTTCGGTCGTTTCCTCGGGCTTTTCTCCTCCGCAGGAGCAGAGAAGAAGCGTCAGCCAGAGTAGAAGCAAAAGCCCGGCGGGGCCTAAAAGGGCCCCGCGCGGACGGTATTTATCAGTTGACGATCGAATTGAGTTTTTCAACTGTCTTCTTCCAGAGCTGGTTGTATCTGCTGTTCAGCGCCGAGGTCCACTTGGCGGCGAAATTCTGATAGCCGTCGTTGTTGTTGAGGCAGCGCCTTACGAAATAGATGGGGTTGTCTCCGCTGACGAAGAGTTCGCCGTAAAGGTAGCCGGTGTCGAATACTATCGACGAACGGATAATGTCGTACATTTCGGCAAGTCCGGCGTCGTCGGCGTTCTGGAATTTGAGATAAACCTCAAAGTAGGCGGGACCGATTCTTCTGTAGGCCTCGGAGGCGAGGCACTCAAGCACGACGGATGACATTTCGCGGTCGTGAGATGCGGCCGGAATCGAGTACATATCGTAGGTGTTGGAGAAATGAGTGTAGTATCTGTCCTGAGTCTCGCCGTAGCGCGGAAGGGGAAGGACGGAGAAGGGAAACTCGAGCTTCTGCTCGACCATCGAAATGGCCGAGAGATACATCATGGCTCTCGAATCCTTGAACATAGCGTACTGGGACGAGTCGTAGCGGTACATGATTCCGGCGTTCGGATCGTCGGAATAGAATTTGGATCTGAACCAGTCGAGGAAGTCGACTATCGACTGATCGGTGAGAGTGAGTTCAAGCCCGCCCTGACCGTCGGGACGCATCGTGGTGAATCCGGCTGCGTAGAACCAGGCCTCGTTCCAGACGCTGTTGGCAGTGCACAGACCGTACAGGTCCTTCGCGGTCGCAGACTGATCCATATCGTAGTCGTCATATACGCCCTGCGCGAGAGTGAACATCTCCTCCATGGTCCAGGAGCCGTCCTTGACTTTGGCGTAGAGGTCGTCAATCTTCATATCCTTGTAGTAGGTCGAGAAGATATTCTTGTTGACGAAGATGCCGAGCATATTGCGGATGTTGTTCCAGGATGAGTTGTCGGCGGTGAAGAAGATCTTTCCGTTGATCGCGATGTTTTCGGTCAGCGTGCTAGACCACCAGGGCTTGGAAAAGTTGACTCCGTTCGTCGAGGCGATGTCGCAGATAAGTCCCTGCACGGCCATCGAGGCGGGGGTCAGGTTGTAGGAGAGGACGAGATCGTATTCGCCGGCTCCCGCCGAGAGGTTGGCGGTGAAATCGGCCATTCCGGCGTAGGCGCCGGTCTTTTTGACGACGTTGATCTTGACTTTGAGACGCTCCTCAACGACCTCGCGGCGGGTAAAGACGGCGGTGTTGATCACGTCGCCGGTATAATCGTCCGCAAAGGACTTCGGATACTGCCCCTCGTCGCAGAGGATAGTGAATTCCGCACCGTCGAAATTGGTGCTCTCGGGGATATCGTCCTGTTCGTAATTTGCGTAAAACTCGGAAAGAGGATTTGTCTCGGGCGCCTTCGTGATAACCGTTTCACCGGTGGTCGCGGCGCTCGGGACCGTCGTTATATTTTCGTTTCCCGAAGACGCGCAGGAGGCGAAAAGAGCCGAAAGCAGCAGGACGGCGGCAATCGCCAAAGACAGTTTTTTCTTCATCATTAATTCTCCTTCAGTATTCTGATTATGCTGTTGAGCTGTTCTTCCGGGATTCCGATACCTTTGAGATAGTTATATATCTTCTCGGAAAGAGTGGATCCGGGAGCCGCGTCGAGAATGTTTACGTATTCGTCAGCGATGTTGGACATCGATCTTGAAGACCCGATATTGCCGAAATTCGAGTATAGATAATCTCTCCAGAGGTTTTCCTTCGATACGCCGAGCAGTCCGTTGATAAGCCAGGCGATAAGTCCGGTCCGGTCGGTGCCGATCGAGCAGTGGAAGATTATCGGATAGTTGCTCTCGTCGGCGAGCAGCGCGAAAATCTGCCTGATCATCTCCGGGTTGTTCTCGCTCGTCAGTTTGTTGGTACTGTAGACCATCGGGAAAGCGTAGTAGGTGACTGTCTTTCCGAGCGGGGACTGGGTGAGGTTGCCCGATTCGTTGTTTTCGGTCAGGCGCAGATCAAGCTCGGATTTCACTCCCATGACGTCGAGCATCGTTTTTTTGCCCGTATAAGTGATCTGGTCG
>JAGDAM010000098.1 GCA_017959485.1 Clostridia bacterium | reverse complement strand
AAGGTCTATTCGAAGCGCATACTGACGCTGACCGTCAACGTGACGATTGAAGGCGCCGAGGAAACGGAGGTCTCGGTATGAGCACCGCGAGAATCATTATATATATCGCCGTAATTTTCGCAATGCTCGTCTTTTCGGCATTCTTTTCCGGCTCCGAGATCGCGTTCAACACCGTCAACCGGATGCGGCTGCGCAAGGCAGCCGAGGAGAAGAACCGCGCCGCGAAGCGCGCGCTCCGGATCAGCGAAAACTTCACCTGGTCGCTCTGCGCGATACTGATAGGGAACAATCTCGCGAATATCGCGGCTTCCACCTGCGCTACTTCTCTTTTCATCTGGCTCTTCTACAGTTTAACCAAATCGAACGGATTTGACGCGCTGGCGTCTGCGGTGTCGACGCTGATCATGACCTTCATCGTCCTGATCTTCGGAGAGATCATTCCGAAGCTGCTCGCAAAACGCTACGCCGACCGGCTCGCACCCGCGCTTTCGATACCCGTAACCGTTCTTACCTACCTTCTCTTCCCGGCGGTCGCTCTGGTTACCGGAGCTATCTGGATTCTGCGCAAGATCTGGGGACGCGACGGAGGAGCCGGCCAGTCGATTACCGAAGACGAGCTCTCGACAATCATCGACACGGTCGAGGAGGAGGGCGTAATCGACGAGGACCAGAGCGAGCGTCTTCAGTCGTCGCTTGAGTTCAACGACACGTCGATCGAGGAGATTATGACTCCGCGCATCGATCTTGTCACAATCGACATCGAGGACGACCGGGAAAACATCGTAAAGATAATCGAATCCTCGACCTTCTCGCGCATTCCCGTCTACAGCGACTCGATCGACGACATAATCGGCATTCTTCATCTTAATCACTATTTCAAGGAAGCGGTCGACAAACCGGAAGTCGACATTGCCGGACTGCTCATGAAGCCGATGTTTCTTCATAAAACGATGAAACTCCCCGCCGCCCTGCGCCATATGCGTGAAAAGAAGAACCATATGGCAATAGTTATCGACGAGTACGGCGGCACGCTCGGGGTCGTCACCATCGAGGACATCCTCGAGGAGATAGTCGGAGACATCTGGGACGAATCGGACGAGATAGTTCCCGAAATGACCGAGATCGGCGAAGGCCGGTACGAGGTCTCGGGAGATATGAACATCGACGATTTCTTCTACGAAATAGATTACGTCACGCCTCCCGATTTCGAGTGCGACTATTCGACGGTCGGCGGATTCGCGATTCAGAATCTTGACGCCGATCCGCATATCGGAGACACCTTCGACTTCGACCGTCTGCACGTGCTCGTGGCGGATATGGAGGACGGTCTGCGCGTCACGAAACTTATCGTAACTGTCGATCCTCTGCCCGACGAAGACGAAGAGGAGACGTCCGAACAGTAAACGGACGAAAGAAAAAGGCTGTAAAGCACCGTTTCGAACACGGAAGCTTTGCAGCCGTTTTTCTTTTTTCCCGACTTGAAAGTCAGATCTTCTCCTTGACCTTGGAAGCTTTGCCGACTCTGTCGCGCAGATAGTAAAGCTTTGCGCGTCTGACGACGCCCGACCTCGTGATATCGACGCCGGCAACGTTGGGAGAATGCACCGGGAAGGTCTTTTCGACTCCTACGCCGTAGGATACGCGGCGGACGGTAAAGGTCTCGGTGAGACCGCCGCCTCTCTTGGCGATAACGGTTCCCTCGAACATCTGGATCCTTTCGCGGTTTCCTTCCTTGATGCGGTTGTGAACGCGAACGTTGTCACCGACGTTGATGGTCGGGATCTCCGCCTTCATCTGCTCTTTGTTTATAGCTGCAATGTAATCCATCACAAGCCCCTCCTTTATTCAGGATAATGAGGACATTCTTGCACGAGCTGTTTGCAGCGGACTGCCCCCGCGCCAAAAGGCACTTGAATATTATATCACATTTTTTTAATAAGTCAATCTTTTTTTGACGATTATCATTGCTTTTTTTAGAAAAATAATGTATTATATATGTGCGTGATCCAGAAACCGGAACGCGCGACGGAGGACTTATTCCTTGAAAACAGGATTCAGAAATATAATAATACTCTCGCTGACTGCCGCGGCGGCTCTTTTGCTGCTGGCGGCCGCCGCCTGCGGATTCCCGGCCGACGCGCCGGAAAACACGTCCGCGTCAGGTACGGGCACAAACGCGCCCCCGGTCGGCACTACAGTAGCGCCGGACGTCACCGAACCGCCGGAAAGCACGTCGGGCACTCAGTCCGGCACGGCTCTGCCCGACGCGACGTCGGACGTCACTCCGGACGCGACCGAACCCGAGCAGTCGACAGAAAATCCACCGGCGACCTCGGATCACGGAGAAGCGACGTCAGGACCCGAGACGACGACGGTTCCGGACGAGACGACCGCTCAGCCGCCCGAGACGACCGAACCCGAAGTCACGACAGCTCAACCGCCGGTAACGACCGAACCCGAAGTCACGACATCGCAGCCGCCGGTAACGACCGAACCCGAAGTCACGACGGCGCAGCCGCCCGAGACGACTGAGCCCGAAGCTACGACGGCGCAGTCGCCCGAGACGACCGAACCCGAAGCCACGACGGCGCAGCCGCCCGAAACAACCGAACCCGAAGTCACGACGGCTGAGGCGCCCGAAACGACCGAACCCGAAGCCACGACGGCTGAGGCGCCCGAAACAACCGAACCCGAAGTCACGACGGCGCAACCGCCCGAAACGGCCGAACCCGAAGTCACGACCGAGCAGCCGCCCGTGACGACCGAACCCGAGATAACGACGGAACACGTTCACGTCTTCGGAGATTGGTTCGATGTCACACCCGCGGGATGCGTCACGTCGGGCGTCAGGCGCCGCGAATGCGCCTGCGGAGAGTATCTGGAGGAACCGACCAATCCGCTAGGACATTTTGAAGTCGCGGATCCCGCCGCGGCGCCCGGGTGCACGACGCCCGGAATGACGGCGGGTTCGCACTGCGGCAGATGCGGAACGGTTATTATCGCTCAGCAGACAATCGCGCCGGCGCACACGCCGGTCGTAACAAATCCCGCCGTACTTGCCACGGCAAGGTCCTGCGGCAGATCCGCGGAAGTGTCCTGCTCGGTATGCGGCAACGTTATCACCGCATCGACGATAACTCTTCCGACCGGACTCGAAGACCCCGATCTTTATTCGTCCGACTACGCTTATCAGTTCCTCGCGACTCTGACCGGCGGGGACAATATGCAGGCGCTCTACCGTCTTATCGACGAGAAAGCCAGGATCTTCCACAGAGACGGAGCCGACGCCGGACGCACGCTTGAGCACAACGGTCAGTCGATCGACGAGATCAGACTCGGAGACGACACCTATTTCGACGCCTCTCCCTACGCCGCGGCGGTGGAAGCGACCGCGGTCGGACTCGATTCCGCACAGGTCTACACCGTTTGGGCAGCGTACAAGGCCGACCATCCTCTCTACTACTGGATCGCCAACAGCGCTCTGTCCTTCCCTCTTCCCGAAAGCAAAACGCTTCTGCTCGTTCTCTGCGACGCCGATTACGCGTCGGGCTCGGTCAGATCCGCGTTCAACTCGGATATTTACGAAAAAGTCGGAGAACTGCTCGCATCCTCCGCGAAGGCGGGCGGAGTATACGCCGAAGCCGCGATCCTGCACGACGCGATCGCGACGCTGATCGATTACCGCTACAACGGGGCTGGCCAGCCCGACGACAGCCCCGAGGCGCATTCCATTGCCGGATTCTTCACGCTCAGGGGAGGTGTCTGCGAGTGTTACGCGAAGACGTTCCAGATGCTCCTGAACTTCCGCGGAATAGAAAACGTATACGTTTACACGATCGATCACGCCTTTAATCTCGTAAAAGCGGACGACGGCGCATGGTACTGGGTCGACGTGACCTACGACGACCAGCCCTCTTTTGACAAACCGCTTCGCTACTGCTTCTTCAAGAACGATACCGAGGACATCTACAGCAGTTCGGGACTTGTCGGAAACGGTACCTTCCTTGATATGCAGGGCCACGAGATACTCGAGCCCGGCGGACCCGACTACGTTT
>JAGDAM010000097.1 GCA_017959485.1 Clostridia bacterium | reverse complement strand
TTCACACACACAGTTTGCTCTCCTCATGCTGCTACGACCCGGAGGCGACCTTCGAAAACTATTTCCGCCGCGCGAAGGAACTCGGGCACACCGTTTTCGGCATATCCAATCATCTGTGGGACGAGAAGGTCCCGGGAGCCAGCCACTGGTATCACATGCAGATGATCAACTACGGTCTCGAAGGAGCCCGCAATTCGATCCCGGAGATACCCGGGATGAAGATACTGATCGGTACCGAAACCGAGTACTGCGGTATGAGCGACACGCTCGGAATGCTTGCCGAAACGGCTAAGCGCTTCGACTATATCCTCGTTCCGCACACTCACATGCATATGAAGAATTTCGTAATACCGGAAGACGAACAGATAAAGGCGGAGCGCGCCCGTCTGCTCGCCCTTCTCGAAGAGCGGCTTCCCGATCTCGCTCCGGCTCTTGTAAAAAAGATGGCGTCCTCGCTCTCCTACGGAGACCTCGAGGCCCTGCTGGGAGAGAAGCGGGCGGATATCGTGAAATTCAACGCCGATTTTATGTACGAAAGCTTCATGAAGCTGATGAACAACTCGGAGTTTCGCAAGATCGCTGCGTCGGTTCCGACTTCGGTCGCACACTCCTTCCATCCCTGCGGATACTCGCGCGAGATGAGCGCGAAGATCATAGCCGCCGTTCCGGAAGACCGTCTCGCGGAGTGCTTCACTACCGCCCGAGACCTCGGCGTATTCATCGAGATCAACACCGGCGCCTTCACACACGCAGACACCGATTACGAGGGAGAAGAGCTGATACGCGTTTTCAGGATAGCGAAAGACTGCGGATGCCTTTTCACCTTCGGAACCGATACTCATTCGCTGAAGGGGCTTGACGATATCCGCCGGGCCGACAGAATTTCGGAACTGATAGGCATCACCGAAGACGACCTCGCTCCCTACGTCAGGGGATAAACATTTATGAGTACATTTAATAAGCATGCCGCATTTCCGGCGGGTCCGGTGCACGCGCCGGCCGACTTCATAATTGCCGGACGCCCTTTCGGGGCGTCCGCGGCTTTTCGCACTTCAGCCGGAGAATATCCCGACTTTATGACGCTCTCATCCGCCGGACGCAGCGTCAGAATGCTGCCGTGCGACGGTCTCTCCTCCGCGGGAGCCGAGTATGAAATCTATTACGGCGAACTGCCGGCCGACTGTGTGAATCCCGGCGTATTCGAGTATTCGATAGAATGCGGCGGCTTTTCGGCGAGCTACAGCGTGAAGTCCGTCTCCCTGTCAGAGCTGCCCTCCGAGCCGCCGCTGATACTGACCGAGATCTACGCGCGTCCGAGAGGACGGATGATCGGACAGTATTTCGAACTGATGAATCCGGGAGACGCCCCGGTCGATCTCTACGGCTACGAAGCCGCCGTTTTTCAGGAGCCCCCTTCTCCCGAAGGTAAAGAAGTATTCCGGATGCCTCTGTCCGACGAACCGGGCAGGGATATCTTGGCACCGGGCGAGACCGCCGCGATCTGGGGGATCAACGGAAAGCATTTTGCGAAAGACGGCCGCGACTGGCTGACTCCCGCCGATTTCTTTGACGATTACAACGACGGATACGGGAGGGAAGAACGCACGTTTACTCCCGAAGACGGTCGCGTCGTACCCGTATCACTTTTCACGAGCGATCCGGCGAGCGGAAAGCGGGTTCCTCTGCCCGGCGCAGCCGAACTGCCCTTCAAATTCGATCCCAGCTGCTTCTGCATCCTGCCGCGGGGCGGGAAGGGAAGCGACGCCGTTTATTCGGCTCTATACAACGGCGTTCCCGGCGAGATGGACACGCCTGTCTGGCACTCGTCTCACTGGAGGACGGATATCTTCCGCCCGGATGTCGGTATTTGCGTCTCGCACAGGGACGAGCCGACTCCCGGCTTCCCCGGACGCGGCCAGGCAAAGCACGATCCGTCGGCCGTACTTCCGGCGATCATTCCGGTATCTCCCGAAAAATGCGTATATATCGGCGACGGCGCGGTCGACGTTGTTTTCGGAGTCGCCGCTCCCGCAGGAACCGAGAAGACGCTTATCGCGAACGTTGCCGTCTTTTCGGACGGAAAAGAAACCGAAAAGCTCGAGGCGTTCCAGGGCGACGACGGCCTTTATCACGCGAAACTGCCGCTTGAAACCGTAGAGAAGTCACGCGTGATCGGCTATTCGCTCAGCGTTTTCGACGGAACCCGGACGGCGGTATTCCCGGCGTCGGGACTGATTGAAATACCGGTATTTGACAACGCGGGACCGCGGCTTCTCTCGTCTCTTCCGTCGCCCGGCTACTGCTTTGACGCCCGGGACAAGGTAAAAATCAGGGCGTCCTATTACGATATCTCGGGAATAGACGTTCCGTCCTGCCGGCTCGTCCTCGACGGGAAGGACAGGTCTTCCGCCGCCGAATGGACCGGCAGCGGAGTCTCTCTTGAAACCCGTCTCGCTCCCGGAGAGCATCTTCTGACTCTGATTCTCTGCGACCGGCTTTCGAACAGATCTTCATATACCGTAAGCTTTTCGGCTTCGGATATGAAGAATTTGTCGGTGTACGTCGGCGAGGTCCACGCGCACACGTCGGATTCGGACGGAACCGGCTCGGCCGAGGACGCCGTCCTTTACGCGAGAGACGTCGGAGGGGTCGATTTCTTCGCCGTCACCGAGCACAGCCATTATCTGTCGGAGAAGAGATACAGGGCACAGATCGAAAACGCCGACCGCTACGACGAGCCCGGGAAGTTTGCCTGCCTTTACGGCTGGGAGATGACCTGGAACAACAAGAACGGATACTGGGGGCACATGAACGTGCTCGGCTGCCGCGATTTCGTTCAGAGCATCGACGACAACGGTATGCACGACCTTCTCAGATGGCTGAAAGTCCGTCCCGAAGCGGTTGCGATGTTCAATCATCCCGGATATAACTGGGGCAATTTCGATGAATTCGCAAACCGTTCGGAAACTGCCGACCGCTCGGTAAGACTGTCCGAGATAAAGGGACCGGCATACGATTACGAATATATGCACCTGCTCGCAAAGGGCTGGCACGCCTCGCCCGTCACGAGCGAGGACAATCACGCTCCCAACTGGACGACGGCGACGAATATGACCGGCTGCGTGCTGGCTCCCGCCCTGACGCGCGAGAATATCCTCGACGCCTTCAGAAACAACCGCACCTACACCTCGTCCGACCGGACGATGAAGATTTTCTACCGCGTCAACGGGGAGTGGCTGGGTTCGCGGCTTGACAATCCCGACAGGCTCGACTTCGATATCCGCGTTACCACCGAAAACCGCCGCGGCATCTCGCTCGTCGAGATCGTCGCCGAGGACGGTATAGTCGTCGCGTCGAAAAACGCCGGCGCTCTTCGTTCCTTCGAGTGGAAGCCGCGCCTCGCTCCCGATTACGATTATTACTATCTAAGGATAACCGGACCGAACCAGTACTGCGTCTCCTCGCCCGTCTGGATCGAAAACCGAGAAGCGCCGGCGCTGTCCGCTCTCGGGTGCTATCCTTCAACCGATCCCGTAGACAACTCGGCGGTCTCGGTCACCGTCGGCTGTCCCGGAGATTTGCCGCTCAAGGACGTCCGCGTGGCGTTTTATCTGTCTCCTCAGTCGCAGCTGCGCATAGGAGAGACCGAGCCCTTCCGCGTTCTCCATTGCGGAAAGATCAAGCCGGGCGAGGGCATGCGCTTCCTGACTCTGCTTCCCGAGATCCCGGGGATGCGCCGGGTGACGGTGCAGGCGAGCGCTCTTTGCGGTTCTGTCAGAAAAATCTCCACCGCCTTCGTGCTTCGCTCCCCGCTGTCGGTTACCGAAGTCCTTCCCGACAGCTCACCGCTTGAAAAGGACGGAACCGTCTTCGACGATCCCTTTCCATACGTTGAAATAACCAATACCTCCTCAGGCGACGTTTCGCTGAACGGAGGCAGGATCGCGCTTTCGACCGACACCGGCAAGCCCGCGAAACCCGACCGGATCTTGTCGACCGACGGTATCACCGTTCCCGCGCGAAGCTCGGTAGTCGTCTGGGACAGAAGGAGTCCCGAACTGAGCGCCGCCGATTTCAACGCAAGATACGGCGTATCTCTTACCGAGGGAGTCGATCTTTTCCCGTCGCAGGTTCGCATTACCGACAACGTGAAGGCGGGTCGCCGCATCGAGCTCTATGCCGAGGGGGATCTTATGTCCCGCGTCCACTGGAACTATTGCGATACCGACCGGATTTTCCCGGAGCCCGATCAGGCGGTCAGATTCGTATATAATCCGAATATGACGCTGACCTCCGGTTTTGCCGGCTTCGCAGAACCCGCTCCCGGACGCTTTCCGGAGGACCGTGTGCCTCCTGTGCGCACAGTCTCTCTCTCACGGAATGAAGGGAAACGGCGCCTCGCGGATGATAAAAAGAATGCCGCGCGGGAGAAGAGAAGAGCAAAAGAACGCCTGACTGCGCTTGAAGGCGCGGCGATTGCCGCCGCGGCCGCAGCCGCCGTTACCGCAGTCGTCTCACTGCTGAAAAAGAAAAAGTAAACGGACCGGGGAAGCGGCGGAAGAGCCGCGCGCAAACCCCGATCCGATAACTGAAGAAAAGCCTGTGCCGCGAGGGAAAAGAGCGCTCTTTTCCCTCGC
>JAGDAM010000096.1 GCA_017959485.1 Clostridia bacterium | reverse complement strand
TTCGATTACGAATATCAGCTTCACCGCATGATTATGTACTGCTGCGGCGCGGGCGGCGACTGGAAAACTCCCGCGCACTTCTGATTATATTATTATTCACAATAACTTCGAATCTCTCAAGTTCAAAGGAGACAACCGAATGAAAAACAGTTTAGCGCGGCGCGGAATCGCGTCCGTCCTGCTCGCGGCGATCTTCCTGCTCGGCCTTATCCCTGCGGGAATTCCCGTCAGCGCCGAAGACGAATTCGTCGAGTATGTCCCGACCGCGGAAGACACCGGATGGTACGACGCCGCCGCGACCGAGTACACGATTTCGACCAAGGGCGAGCTTGCCTTCTTCGCGACACTCGCGAAGACGAACAACTTTGCCGGCAAGACGGTCAAGCTCGGCGCCGACATCGTCTGGACCGAAGGCGAGGCGAGCGCTCTCGGATTCACCCCGGCTCCCGGAGCGGAACTGAACTCCTGGCAGCCGATAGGCCCCTCGACGAGCAACCCGTTCCAGGGAACGTTCGACGGCCAGGGCCACACAATCTCGGGAATTTATATGCACACCAACAGGCAGAACGCCGGCCTGTTCGGCGTCGTTAAGAACAGCGTCATCAAGAATCTCACCCTCTCGAACTGCTGCATCTCGCTCTACAAGGACGGCGATCCCAATCCCTCCTGGGCGGGCATCGTCGTATCCAATTCCTGGGGCGACAACGAGATGAGCGGCGTCGTTGTCAGCGACTGCTACATCATCGGCGATCCTGCGGAGAGTTCGTACCTCGGCGGACTCGTCGGATGCGCCGCGAGCGCTTCGGGTACCAACCTCTATAAGAACTGCGCCGTTACAGGCGGCTTTTCCGGAAAGGACGCCGTCGGAGGACTTGTCGGACTTGTGAGAAACAAGAAGACGGTCGTCGTCGAGAACTGCGTATGCACGGCCGATATCGCCGCCGCGACAGACTGCGCCGGCATCATCGGGCGGCTCTGCGGCCTGTGCGAGATGAGAAACGTTCTCTTCCTCGGAACAGTTAGCTGCACCGACGACGCAAAATCCGCGGGCCTCGTCTATCTCGAAAAGAAGGATCAGGGCGGAACGGCTCAGGTCGACTTTTCGACCGCCCTCTTCGAGGACTGCTACACGCAGAGCGATCTGCGTCCCGCGGCGGCTCAGGCGGGAGAGGTCAATTTTGAGGTTTCGACAAAGTACGGCGAGCAGGAAGCGGAGAAATACGAACTGCTCGGAACCGCAGCCGACGCCGACGCGATATCGGGTCTGTTTGAAAGTTATGCTTCGACCGACGCCTCTTCCAACCTGTCTCTGGCAGCGGCTCAGAGCTACGAAGCCGACGGAAAGTTCGGCGCCCGGCTCGTGGCCTCGGTCAAAGATCTCGGACAGGCGAAATACGCCGGCTTCCGCGTATCGGTGCTGAAAGCCGGAGGCGATATCAATATGGGCATGCTCTACTGCTCGCAGGTGTTCGGAATGCTCGAAGCCCGCGGAGGAGCCGACGCGCTCAGTTCGTCGGCCTTCGGAGGCGGACATCTCTTCGCGCTCTCCTTCAAAGGCATTCCCGCCGAGGGCTCCGCGATCTTCGCGGCGGCTCCCTTCACCGGCGCGGACAAGACCTCTCCGGTCTTCGGAAAGACCGCGGTCGCCGTGTTTATCAACGGCGCCTTCGTCTGCCTGTGCAACTTTCGCTGACAGCGGCGACAACATAACGGGTGATTGAAATGAAAAAATCAGTTTTTAGCTTAATGCTGGCCGTGTCGCTTATCATGACCGCCCTTCTTCTTTCCGCGTGCGGAAACGAGGGAGGCGGGGACAATACCGAGCCCGAAACGACGACGGCCGAGACTCCGGTCACGACCGCCGCAGTAACTCCCGAGATCAACGCCGTCGCCGGCATCGCGATGAACGGGAAGGAACTGACCGTTCCCGAAGAAGAGCACGCGACGTTTACCGTGGACGGCAAAATCAGAGTCACGCAGGGCGCCGAATGGGCGATCTACCGTGACGAGGCCTGCACCGACGCCGTCGGTTCCAAGACCGTCGAACTCGCCGCCGGCGAGAACCTTTTCTGGATCAAGCTCACGCTCGGCGCGGAGAGCAGCGTATACCGCCTGACGATAGTCAGAAGCGAGAACGTGATAACAGCTCCGGTCGATGTCGAAACCACCGAGGAAGTTACCACCGAGGCGGGACCGGTCGTGATCCCGACCACTCCCGAAGATCCCTTCACCGTTACCGATAAGGGCGCCGGCGACGAAGTCGATTTTCCCGGCTGAGAAATGACTTTCAAAAGAATACTGTCTGTGATACTGCCGGCCGCCGCGGCTTTGCTCGCGCTTTGCGCCGCGTCCTGCGGACCGAACGACGTTCCGGAAACCACGTCGGAATCCGGAACGACGGCGGTTGAAGACACGAGCACGGGCGGCGATCCGGTTCCTGAAAAGACTATGTACAAGATTACTTTTGCGACGTCGGGCGGAAACTATATCGCGCCCCGCAGCGTCGAAGAGGGGAAGAAGCTCACGCGGCTCGAACCCCGGCGCGAAGGATACTCGTTTGACGGCTGGTATACTCTCTCCGGCGAGAAATACGATTTCTCAAAACCGGTGACGTCGGATCTCTTCCTCGTAGCCTACTGGAGCCGTTCGTCCGGCTTTCTGCCGAGCGACACATCGTCTCCCGTCTATACGACGGCGTCAGCCGCCGTAAACGTCGTCTGGCGCGACTGCGACGACGAGGCGGGTAAAAGGCCCGACTCGGTCCGCTGCGTCTTTACGACCGGTACAGGCGCCGCGGAGACCTATTACGTAAAGCTCACGGCGACCGACGCCGTCTGGGACGGAGAGGCGCCGAAAGAGGGGACCCTTTCACGCGGAGAGGGAAGATGGACGGCGAAAATCTCAGGCCTGCGCGCCGACGGCGAATATTCCTTTAAAGCTGAAAAGCCGTCCGACGATTACAATCTGCTTCAGTGCGGAACCTCGGCGGTGATGACAATCAAGGGATACCGTCCTGCGCTTGATTCCACGGCCGCGCTGACCACGGCGAACGGCCGCCTTTACGACGCTGCCGGCAACCTGATCATTCTGCGCGGAGTCGTGTCTGTCAATCCCGGATACGTCACATTCCCGTCGCTCGTATCGGTCGCTTCTCTAAAGCGGCTGGCGAACGTCGGAGTCAACTGCCTGCGGCTTACCGTCCAGCTGACGGCCAACACAAGCGGTCTCGGATACATCACGACTGGCGGAAAAGCCTCGGGCGAGACCGAAAAGTCCAAGCTGATCGAACTTGTCGGCACCGCCGTGACAAACGCGACCTCGCTCGGGATGTACGTCATAATCGACTGGGGAATACTAAACGAAAACCCGAACGCCACTATTGATTCGGCAACCGAATTTTTCGGCATTATGGCCGAAAAGTACGGTCAGAATCCGCGCGTGCTATTCGAGATCTGCAACGAGCCTAACGATACCTGGGGCGTTTCGAACGGAGAAGACCGGAGCGTAAAGCGTTACGAGGAAAAGATCATCGCTCTCATCAGGGAAACCGGCTCGAAGAACGTTATCGTCTGCTCGCCGAACCAGAGCGCGACGGCGCTGTCTGCTTATTCGGCATCCGCGACGCCCGGCGACGACCCGATAGACGATCCGATAGACAACAGGTACGCCTGGAATCTGGCCTATACCTTCCACTGCTATCCATACAACTATCCCTGGGATGAAAAGGGCGTCACCTCCTACGGCTGGAAGCTTCGCGACGCGGTCTCTGCAGGACTTACCGTAATCACGACCGAGATGAGTCCGATCAAGGCGAACCTTACGAACGGCAGGGACGAGACAAAATACGACCTCGGAGAGACCGCGAAATTCGTCAATTTCTATCTTGAAAACGACCTCGGATTCTGCTATTTCAGATACAATTTCCCGAATCAGGGCTCGACGCTTTCGCAGTGGATCATGTTCCGTCCGGGTATCGACGCTTCGGTTTCCTGGACGAGAGACGACCTGACCGACTGCGGACAGTGGTATTACGACCTGCTTACGTCCGACGGCGTCATTCGCGCCGCGGATTTCGATCTTCCGAGGCACAGCGTGCCGAAGCTTGACTGATTTTTCGGAGGTTATTCATCAATGAAAGCGATACTTGTTACAAAAGAGAATCATCTCGTCTGGTCGGACGTGCCCGATCCCGTGATAAAGCCCGACGAGTGTCTTGTGAAAATCAAAGCGGCCGCGCTCAACCGCGCCGACCTGATGCAGAGGGAAGGGAATTATCCTCCCCCGCCCGGATGCCCCGAATGGATGGGCCTCGAAATCGCCGGAGAGATCGTCTCCATCGGCGCCGAGGCCGCGAAAAAATCCGCCTGGAAGCCGGGCGACCTTGTCTGCGCCCTGCTCGGCGGAGGCGGATACGCCGAATACGCGTCGGTCAGATACGATATGCTCATGCCGGTCCCCGAGGGCGTCTCGCTCGTCGAGGCCGCGGCAATCCCCGAGGCCTTCGCGACCGCCTATCTCAATCTTTTCATCGAGGGCGGGATCAAGCCGGGCAACACCCTGCTCATGCACGCCGGAGCTTCCGGGCTCGCCAGCGTCGTAATCCCGATGGCAAAGGCGTTCGGAATCAGAGTCGTCACTTCGGTTCTGTCGGATGAGATAGCAGCGTCCATTGCTCACCTTCACGCCGACGTGATCATCAATTCGAAAAAGCAGAACGTCGCCGAAGTGCTTAAAGAGCAGCTTGAAGAGGGACATCCCGTCGACGTGGCCATCGACTGCCTCGGCGGAAAGATGATGGGGCCCTGCCTGCCCTATATGCAGCGCGGCGGCAGATGGATCATGATAGCCACGCTCGCGGGAGACATGACCGAGGTCGATCTTCGCAACATCTACGTCCGCAACGTGCGTATTATCGGAAGTACGCTTCGCTCCCGCACTCCCGAGATGAAGGCGAAGATACTCGCCTCTCTCGTCCGCGACGTCTGGCCCAAGGTCACGTCGGGAGAAGTCAGGCCGACCGTGTATAAGGTGCTGCCCATTGAGCAGGCCGAAGCGGCGCAGGACATCCTCTACAGGGGCGAGAACGTAGGCAAAGTCGTACTGACCGTCGGCTGAAACGTAATCCTTTATAACGATACCGCGCGGATCCGCAAATGCGGACCCGCGCGGTATTATATCGGACAAGACTTATTTAATCAGCTGAAGTTTTACGAGATTCGTGCCTCCCGTGACGCCCACCGGTATGCCGGCTGTGACGACCGCCATGTCGCCCGGGGCGGCAAAACCGCTTTTCTTCGCGCATTCGGAAGCTTCCTCGAAGAGTCCGTCGGCGTAGCTCTGGATGTAGGACATAACGGGGACGACACCCCAGCTCAGCGCGAGCTGATGATAGGTTTTGACTTCGGGTGTGGGAGCTATGATCGGCTGTGTCGGGCGCAGCGCCGAGACGCCGCGCGCCGTGAGTCCCGACTGCGAGAAGGCGACGATAACCTTCGCGTGCAGGTCTTTCGCCATTGTAACAGCCGCGTCGCAGATTGCGACCAGCGGCGTCTCTCGCGTCTCGCGGCTGGCGGTTTCGGTGTGCGAGACTATGTCCGCCGCGTCGTGTTCGGCTCTGACGGCAATGCCTGCCATCGTCCTGACGACGAGCGCGGGATGCTTTCCCATGGCGGTCTCTCCCGAGAGCATAATCGCGCTGGTGCCGTCGAATACGGCGTTGGCGACGTCGGTAATCTCGGCTCTCGTCGGGGTCGTGTTCTCTATCATCGATTCGAGCATCTGCGTCGCGGTGATCGCCATTTTGCCGGCGGCGCAGGTCTTGCGGATAAAGGTCTTCTGCAGGCCGGGAATGCGTTCGAATTCGATTTCGACGCCCATATCTCCTCTGGCGACCATTATTCCGTCGGACGCCTCAAGAATATCGTCGAAATTGCGTACTCCGGCGGCGTTCTCAATCTTCGAAATGATGCGTATGTTCTTTCCGCCGTTGGCGGCGAGGAACTCGCGCAGCGACAGGACGTCCTCCCTGCGGCTCACGAAGGAGGCGGCGACGAAGTCGACGTCCTCGCGGATTCCGAATATCAGGTCGCTCTTGTCCTGCTCGCTGAGGAAGGGCATGTCGATCGCGACGTTCGGGACGTTTACTCCCTTGTGATTCTTGACGGTTCCGCCGTGCGTTACGAGGCAGACGGCGTCGGCGCCGTCGGTTTTTTCCACGCGGAGCGAGACCAGACCGTCGTCAATCAGCACGGTGTCGCCCGGCGTGAGACAGGCGGCGAGATTCGGTACCGTTACCGAAACTTCTTTTTCGGTTCCCTCGACTTCGCGTCCGGTGAGCGTGAAGAGATCTCCCGTTTTCAGTACGCAGGAGCCGTCTATGAAGTTCTTCAGGCGTATCTCGGGGCCTTTGGTGTCGAGCATTATCGCGAGCGGTACACCCATGTCCCTTCTGATCTTTTTGAGCCGGTTGATAAGAAGCCGGAAGTTGTCGTAGGTGCCGTGCGAGAAGTTCAGCCGCGCGACGTTCATGCCGTTTTGTATCAGTTCACGGATCTGATCCTCGCCGCTCGAAGCGGGTCCGAGGGTGCAGACGATCTTGGTTTTTCTCATTTGGTTTCTCCGTTATGTCGAGTTTACTTAAGGCAATACCGCACAATTCGCGTGCGGAGATTGCCGAGTTATTTTTGTGCCTGTTATTGCTGAGAAATCGCAGGAAAACAGGCGGTTTTTCAAGATTTCGACGCAAAAACAGGCGCGGAAAGAGCCGGCAAGATTTGTGCGTCGAATTGTGCGGTATTGCCTTAATAATTATATCATTTTAGCGACAGCGAGTCAATATCAATAGTGCGTGAAACCCGGCTGATAATAAGTTGGCTGTTTTCACAGTCTCTTTTGCCTTGACATCACCGATTAAAAAGACTATAATTGTATTGATCTACAGTGATTGAAAACAAGGAAGGTCCGCCATGTCTCTTTTTAAACGGTTGACGATAATCGCTTTCGCGCTGCTGCTCGCGCTGTCCGCCGCCGCGTGCGGCCCGGCGTCGGTTACGCCTTCCGAAGACGGTACGACCGGCGCAGACGCATCTACGGTTCCTCCCGAACAGACAGAAGCCGTCGAGTCTGACACCGACGATTATATAATTGCCGAGAACGGGTCCGCCCGCTGCTCGATCGTCACACGCCCGGGAGCCGTCGCGGACGAGAAAGTGCTCGCGGTCAGTATCAAGACCGCGCTCAAGACCGGATACGGGGTAGATATCGAGGTCAGAGAGGGCTCGGGAGGCGCGGGAGAGCGCGAGATTATCATAGGAGCGTTCTTCGACGGTATTGATCCCGACGCCTATTCGACGGCCCGCTACGGCGTCTGGGGCGCCGCGAGACGCGGAAACAAGCTGCTCTTGTACGCGCTTGACTCGAAGTCATATTCAAACGCCGCGTCGGTTCTTCCCAAGTATATCGGCCGCGGGTCGGACGAAAAGACGGTTAAACTCCGCTCCGTCTTCTACTCGACCGAGGTCGTGCACGCCCTTCCGGTAGCGATTCCGGCCGCGGGGAACGCCGTGGCGTCCTACGTCCAGCATACCGGAGGCACCGACACTTCGAAAAAATGCACCCAGGTCGCCTTCAAGAGCGTACAGGAGGATTTTTTCAAGAGCTACTGCGCGACGCTCGAGTCGCTTTCCTACGAAAAAAAGTTTGAGCATTCCATCGGCGGCAACAGCTACACGGCTTACGTCAGGGAAGGGGATATGCTTTCGGTAGATTACTTCCCGACGCTGCGGCTTATGCGAGTGATCTCCGAGCCGGCGTACGAGACTCCGGTCTGGGATCTCGCTTCGGGAGAGCGGACGGGGGACGTTAAACTCTTCCAGATCAAGGACACTACGAACGAACACGCCAGCTGCTTTATTGTTACGCTTGCCGACGGACGCTATCTGATTTACGACACCGGAGTCGCCGCGACCGCCGACCAGGCGCATGAATATATGCTCACGAACAACCGCTTCACCGACGGCAAGATCCATATAGCGGCCATTGTAATCAGCCACCCGCACACCGACCACATGGACGGTCTCTCCGCGCTCGCGAAGGGATACGCGGGGCAGATCGTCTGCGACGCCGTCATGTACAATCTCGTCTCGGTTGATATGCAGAGCGTGCTCGGCACCGACTCGCTCAACAGCCGCCAGAGCGGTTTCAACTCCGCGGCGAAACAGCTCGGCGCGAGCGTATACTGCCTGCGCGGCGGACAGAAATTCACGCTGTCGGGTACCGATTTCGAAGTCGTCTTTACCGCGGACGAACTGGGAGATTTTGCGCTGACCGGAAAGAATTCGTCCGGAGAGACCGACACCACCTACGATATGAACAACTCGTCGCTGATCCTCAGAATGACCGAGGGAGGTCAGACGACGGTCTTCACCGGCGACTGCCGGGGCGGCGAGGCGGCCATCATTTCCGAGATGTTCCAGAAGTCGTTCAAGGGAGATATTATGACGGTCGCGCACCACGGATACAACGTCGTCGGTACGCTCTGGATGTATCAGAAGGCGCAGCCGAAGGTGCTGTTCTGGCCGGTCACTCCCGCCATGAGCGACACCTCGCGAAGTTTCGTAAAGCAGCTTTCGTCGGCCGGCTACGTCGTAAAGCATTTCTACGAGGACGAAGCGGTTGAAATAACCCTTCCTTACGTTCCGTAAATACCTGGTATTGTCTTATCTTATGCATTTTCATATTTTTCGGAGGTTGACATGTCACAGATCAAAATAGGCGTTTTCGGCGCGGGGCGCGGGATGACGATGATAAACCAGCTGTTCGGCAGCCCGGACGCGCGGGTCGTCGCCGTGTGCGACAAATACGAGCCGCTGCTCGACCGCTGCCGCAAAAAAGCCGCCGAGATCGGCTACGAGGGAATAACCTATTATACCGATTTCGACGCTTTCTTCGAGCACGATTTCGACGCGGTTGTCCTCGCGAACTACGCGAACGAGCATGCCCCCTACGCCGTGAAGTTTCTGCGTTCGGGCAGGCACGTAATGTCCGAGTGCCTCACCATGTCCTGCATGAAGGAGGCGGTCGAACTGATTGAGGCGGTGGAGGAGACCGGAAAGATCTATTCCTACGCCGAAAACTACTGCTACACCCCCGTACGCATGGAGATGAGACGCCTCTACCGCGAGGGCGCGCTCGGGACGCTTATGTACGCCGAGGGTGAATATCTCCACGACTGCTCGCCCATCTGGCCGTCTATTACCTACGGAGAGCGGAACCACTGGCGCAATCTTATGCCTTCGTCATTCTACTGCACCCATTCGATAGGTCCGATCCTCTATATGACCGGACTGCGCCCGGTCAGGGTGTGCGCCTTCGAGACGCCGAACATGCCCTTTATGCACGAGCTGGGAACCAATTCCGGAACCCTGTGCATGGAGGCGATAGTGCTCGACAACGGCGCGATACTCAAATCGACTCATTTCAATATCAAGTCCTACCGTCATTCGGCATACCAGCTCAACGGAGATCTCGGCGGCGCCCATGACCTCGGAGGAGGGCAGATCGGCGTCTATCTCGAACAGCCGGGACAGAACGGAAAAGGCGAAAAGAAGGTATACAGCCCCGAGCCGGTAATTGCTGCCGCGGCGACAAGCGGACACGGCGGAGGCGATTTCTATACGACGTATTATTTCGTAAGATCGATACTCGGAGACCCCGACGCGCTCGAAAAGCGGGTCGACGTCTATCAGGCGGTGGAAATGTGCATGCCGGGAACGCTCGGACTCAAGTCGCTGGCGGGAGGCAATATCCCGATTGATATCCCTAACCTGCGCAATAAAGCGGAGCGCGACGCCTGGAGAAACGACACCGCCTGCTCCTTCCCGGAGATCGCTGGGGATATGTATATTTCGAACAATCTCTGCGGCGCTCCCGACATCCCCGACAGCGTGTTTGAAGAGGTCAGACGGCGCTGGCTGGAAGGGAAGAAGTAATGGCCCTTTTCCTTGCGCTCGACTCGGGCGGGACCAAGACGATCGCGCTGATCCACGACGAGCAGGGGAATATTCAGGCATCGGACGTCACTCCCGGCTGCAACGCGATGGACGTCGGCGCCAAAGAGGCGTCGGAGCGTCTCGTCCGCGCGCTTGAGAGGATCGCGGCGAAGATACCCGGCTGCGTTCCCGAACGCGGATTCTGCGGAGTCGCGTCGAAAAACTATTACGGTGAAGCGCTTTACGGCAAGGCGCAGCGGCGCTTCGCCGGCTGGAATATCCGCTGGGAGGACGACGGACGCGGCATGATCTCGTCGGTCATGGGCAACCGCGACGGCGGCTGCATCGTCTGCGGGACGGGTTCGAGTATGTTCTGCCGCCGCGGCTCGGAGATGATGCATACAGGCGGATGGGGATATCTGATGGATACCGTCGGAAGCGGCTTTATGCTCGGCAGGGACGCCCTGCGGGCATCCTTGCGCATGTTCGACGGCAGGGGAGAGAAAACTCTGCTTTACGAGCTGACCTCGGAAAAGCTTGGCGCGAAGCCGGAGGATTCGATTCCGGCGATCTATTCCGGCGGCAGGCCTTTCATCGCGTCGTTTGCCTCGACCGTCTTCGCCGCGGTTAAGGAAGGCGATTCGGTCGCCCGGGAGATATTCGCCCTCAACGCGCAGGCGCTTGCCGACATGACCTTCGTCGGGGAGAGATTTTACCGCGCTCCCTTCGATCTTGTCCTGAGCGGCGGGATACTTTTGAATTACCCCGAATACGCCGAGGAAGTCCGCCGCCGCGGCTCGCGCATGGCGAATATGATCCGCGCGGAGATTCCTCCCGTCTTCGGCTGTGCGCTTGAGAACGTGATGTACCGGGAGGGATTCGATCTCCCGGCGTTCCGGGAAAGATTCATGAAAGGCTACGGAGCCACAGCGTCCAGCGGCGCCCGGAAGTGAAGTCATACGGCTGCGCCGTACGGTGAAGTTCGGCCTACGGCCGAGTGAAATAAAACGCTCCGCGTTTTGTGAAGTCTTCGGGCGGAGCCCGAAGGTGAAAAGAGACGTAAATCATAATAATTATTACAGTTTACGTCGTAGGGGGGAGCATCGCTCGTCCGCCTTCAACACGATAACCGCCGAGGAATATTGGTGATATCTCAAATCACATAAAC
>JAGDAM010000095.1 GCA_017959485.1 Clostridia bacterium | reverse complement strand
TACCTTCACGTACGACACCGGCGCCGCGACGGCGTCGGCGGCCGTGTCGGTTACGGAGTTCTACCGTTCGGGGGAAACACCCGGCAGTCAGGTGGATCTCGATCCTCCGAAAACCGCCGGACGGTCAATCCTTCTCAAATAACATAAAACCCAATAACCATTACCATTTACCGAAAGGGACAACAGAACGTGAAAAAATCGCTTCTCAGAAAATACGCGAAGCTTGTGGCGTCGGTCGGCGCCAACGTTAAAAAGGGTCAGGGAGTGCGTATCCAGGCAGCCGTCGATCAGTACGAATTCGCCGGAATGGTCGCGGAGGAGTGCTACCGCCTCGGCGCCGCGTGGGTCATGTTCGACTGGAGATACTCTTTCGCCGACAAGCTCGCTTACCGCTGGCAGTCGCAGAAGAAACTCAACACCGTTGAAGAGTGGCAGCTTGAAAAGATGAAATATATCGCAAATGAGCTGCCCTGCAGGATCGTCATCGTATCCGAGGATCCCGACGGAATGAAGGGCGTCAACCTCGAAAAGATGCAGAAGGCGCGGATGGCTACCTACCCGATTCTCAAGCCCTATATCGACGCCATGGAGTCGCGCATACAGTGGACGATAGTCGCCGCCGCCGGAGAGGCGTGGGCGAAAAAGGTTTTCCCCGACCTGAAGAAGAGTCAGGCGGTGGACAAACTCTGGGAGTACATTCTCGCCGCAGTGCGCGTCAGCGACGATCCGGACAACGATCCCGTCGCGGAGTGGGCGCGTCACAATGAGAATTTCAGAAAAAGATGCGCCTGGCTCAACGCACAGAAGTTCGAATATCTCACTTATAAAAGCTCCAACGGGACCGATTTCCGCTGCTCGCTGATGCCCGAGGGTATCTGGTGCGGCGGAGGAGAGAAGACGCTCGACGGCACCTTCTTCAATCCCAATATGCCTACAGAGGAGATCTTCACCTCTCCGAAGGCGGGCGACTGCGAGGGCACGCTGGTTTCGACCAAGCCGCTTTCGTACAACGGAGTCCTGATCGAAAACTTCAGGATCAGATTCGAAAAAGGGCGCGCCGTCGAATGGCACGCCGAAAAGGGTGAAGAGGCGCTCACGAGGATGATCGGCCTCGACGAAGGCGCGGCGAAGCTCGGCGAGCTGGCGCTCATCCCGGTGAGCAGTCCGATCAGCCGTTCCGGAATTCTTTACTACGAGACGCTGTTCGACGAGAACGCCTCCTGTCACGTCGCGCTCGGACGCGGCTTCTTCGAATGCGTCGAGGGATACGCCGGCAAGACGCACGGGGAATGCTACGCACTCGGCGTGAACGAGAGCATGGTGCATACCGACTTTATGATCGGTGCACCCGACATGTGCATCACCGGATACAAAAACGGAAAGCCGGTCCCGATCTTCGTGAACGGCGAATGGGCCGACTGAAAACAGAAGAAGGTAATATCTATGGCGAATTCAATCAGGGAAAGAATCGACGCGCTGCTGGCTGAGGCCGTGGCCGCTCTCGAATCCGCGTCGAGCGACAGCGATCTGCAGCAGATCAAAGGATTCATACTGGGAAAGCAAGGAAGACTGACCGAGCTTCTGCGCGAACTTCCGAAGCTCGATCCCGCCGAGCGCCCCGCGATGGGCAAAAAGGTCAACGAGATAAAAGAGAAAATCGTAAAGCTTATTGAGGAAAAGCGCACGGCGATCCGGCTCAGATCGACCGAATCGCCCGCGGATTTCGACCCGACGGTTCCCGGTCTTCCGGTGCTCCGGGGCGGACTTCATCCGGTTACCCAGATGTGCTACGACCTCAACGACGCTTTCCGCTCGATGGGCTTTGAAATCTTTGAGGAGGACGAGATTACGAGCGAGCAGTTCGCTTTCGACAATCTCAACTTCCCGCCCGACCACCCCGCCCGCGAGAGCATGGACACCTACTGGATCGCCGGACACGACAGCGGAACCGCGGCGGAAAAGCTCTGCCTGCGTCCCCACCTCACCGGCGGCAGCGTGAGATACATGCAGACTCACAAGCCCCCCTTCAGATTCGTTTATCCCGGACCGGTCTACCGCAACGAGACTACCGACGCCCGGCACGAACGCGCCTTCTATCAGTACGAGGCGCTGATCGTCGACAGGGATTTCACCTTCACGTCGGGCAAGGTTATGATAAAGAGCATACTCTCGAAGGTCTTCGGACGCGACGTTCCGGTCAGAATGAGAGCCGGGTTCTTCCCGTTCGTCGAGCCCGGATTCGAAATCGACATGGGCTGTCTCGTCTGCGGCGGCAAGGGCTGCAGCGTCTGCAAGCAGGTCGGATGGATCGAGGTCATGCCGGGCGGCACGCCTCATCCGAACGTCCTCCGCGCCGGAGGCATCGATCCCGAGGAGTTTACCGGATTCTACGTCAACATCGGACTTGACCGTCTTGTCATGATGCGCTACGGAGTCGACGACGTCCGCCTCTTCCACAGCGCCGACCTGCGTTTTCTGTCGCAATTCAACTGAGGATAGGATAAAAGAAGATGAAGCTGTCTCTTTCATGGATAAAGGATTACGTGGAGCTCCCCGACGATTTTGATCTCGGACGGCTCGCGTACGATCTGACGATGTCCACCGTCGAGGTCGAGGGCGCCGAAAAGCTCGCCGACCGCTTCGCGGGGATTACCGTCGGAATTATCGGGGAAGTAAACCCGCATCCGAACGCCGACCGTCTCCGCGTCTGCCTTGTGGATATCGGCGGAGAAAAGAAGAATATCGTCTGCGGCGGAAGCAATCTCTATCCCGGAGAAAAGGTCGCTGTCGCCAATCCCGGAGCGCTCGTGAAATGGCACGGCGCCGGCGAGCCGGTCGTCATCAAAAACGCGAAGCTTCGCGGAGTCGAAAGCTACGGAATGATCTGCGGCGCCTCCGAGATCGGACTCGAGGAGCTGTTTCCTCCGAAGGAGGAGACTGAAATCGTCGATCTTTCGGCCTTCGACGTCCCGGCCGGGACTCCGGTTGCGGAAGCGCTCGGACTCGACGACATAATCCTCGAGATTGACAACAAGTCGATGACGAACCGCCCCGATCTCTGGGGCCATTACGGAATCGCACGCGAGATCGCCGCGCTTTACCGGCTCCCGCTCAAGCCCTTCGAGCCGTTCACTCCTCCGGCCGCCGCGGCAGATACCGGCTTCCGGATCGATATCGAGGCGCCGGAACTCTGCCCGCGATATATCGGAGTGCTTATCGAGAACGTCTCTCCTATCACCGCCGATTTCAAAACCCGCAGCCGCATCTGGCGCGTCGGAATGCGCCCGATAAACGCGCTCGTCGATATAACCAATTACGTAATGCTGGCTACCGGCCAGCCGACTCACGCCTTTGACGCCGACGTCATTTCGGGATCCATCCGCGTCCGCACCGCGGAGGAGGGAGAGCGCCTCTGCCTGCTCAACGGGAAGGACCTCTCGCTCGGGACCGACGATCTCGTCATCGCCGACGCCGAGGGACCGGTGGCGCTTGCCGGTGTCATGGGGGGATCTAAGGATTCCATTCTGCCGACCACCCGCCGCGTGATCCTTGAAGTTGCGAACTTCTCTCCGGTCAGCATAAGACATACCGCCCTGCGGTACGACAACCGCACCGAGGCGTCCTCGAGATACGAAAAGGGAATCGATACGGAGAGATGCGACCAGGCGCTGTCGATGGCTGCGCGGATGTTCGCCTCCTTCTATCCCGGCTCTTTCGTCTCGGGATACTGCGACAACACCGTCTCGAATACCGAGAGACGGAAGATTGACGTCAGTCTCGACTGGCTCGCGAGGCGTCTCGGGAAGAACATCCCGGAAGCCGACCTTGCCGACAGCTTCGGCCGCCTCGGCTTCGAAACCCTGTTCGACGGCGGCGTTATGCGCCTGACCGTCCCGAGCTGGCGCTCTACCGGCGACGTTTCCGAAAAGGAAGACGTCATGGAGGAAGCCGCCCGGATGTACGGATACGAAAACTTCGATCCGGCTCCGATAACGGTTTCATACGACGGGGCAATCAACCAGCTGTCAAGCGACCTGCGACGCAGGATTAAGGAATATCTCGCGTTTTCCTGCGGAATGCGCGAAGTCTTCACCTATCCCTGGATGAATGAAGGGACGGCGCTCGCCGTCCTCGGCTCCGACGCGGGAATACTGAAGCTTTCGACTCCGCCCTCTCCCTCCGAAGCGCTCATCCGTTCGTCGCTTCTGCCCAACCTTGTCGACGCCGTCGCCTCAAACGTCAGATTTTTCGACTCCTTCTCGATATTCGAGGAGGCGCAGGTCTTCGCGGACAGAGATTATACGTCTCCCTACGACGTCCGCGAGAAGCTGCCGTCGCAGAGAAGGCATCTTGCGGGCGCCTTCGCGGCTCCCGCGGTTCCGGGAACGCTCGATGAGCTTTGGAGACGCGCCAAGGGCGTGCTCGCCTCGATGCCGCGGCTGACTCATATGGAGGATTACTCCTTCACCCGCGAGGACAAACCGCTCTGGTCGGACGAGAGAGTCTGGCTCAATATTTCGAAGGACGGAAAGATCATCGGCCGGATCGGACTGCTTTCCGGAAGGATCGCGCTCGAGTGCGGAATCAAGTCGACCTCGGTCGTCCTCTTCGAGCTCGACGAGGACGCTTTCGTGCCGTACAAATCACGCACCAACGGATTTGCGAAGCTTCCGGAGTTCCCGGTATCCGAATACGACCTGTCGCTGCTCTTCGATTCCGGAATCACCTGGGAACAGATAGAAGCCGCCGTCGGCAAGGGCGGAGAGCTGCTGAAGAGCGTATCCTACGTCGGAGAGTACCGCGGAAAACAGATACCCGAAGGAAAGAAATCGGTGACGCTCAAGCTCTTCATCGGCTCGAACGAAAAGACTCTGACGTCGGAAGAAATCGAGGCGTGCGCCTCGTCGACGGTCAGACGCCTTAGCCGCCTGCTCGGAGCCGAACTCCGTCAGAAATGACGCGTCATGTCTGAAGAAATAAAAAATCCCGTCGTATCAAAAGACCCGGATTCCGCCGCTGACGAACAGCCCTCGGCGGAAACCGCCCCCGAAATGACGGCAAAAGAGAAGAGAAAATCGAAAAAAGACTTGAAAAAGGCGCTTAAAAAGGCAAAAGCGCTCGAAAAGAAGGCCAACGGCTTCTGGGCGGACTTCAAGAAGTTCGTCGCCAAAGGCAACGTCATCGATCTCGCCGTGGCCGTTGTGGTCAGCGCTGCCTTCAACAAGCTGCTCAATTCGATAGTTTCAAACGTCTTCAATCCGATTATTTCCGCGATCGTTCCGCACAAAGACCTTTCCGACTGTAAGATCGTTCTCGTCAAAGCCGTCGATGCGGACGAGAAAGTGGGGATAGCGGCGGTCGAAGAGGTCGCTGTCCGGATTGGCCTTGTCATACAGGCGCTTATCGAGTTTCTCATCATAGCGCTGTCGCTTTTCCTCGTCATCAGGGTTTTGATGAACATAAAGAACGCGCTGCGCGCGAAAGAGCGCAAGGCCTCCGAGGAAAAAGCGCGGCTCGCCGCCGAGAAAAAGCGGCAGGAGGAAAAGGAAGCCGCCGAGCGCGAGGAAAGAATCCGCAGGGAATTCATCAACGACGTAGCGGTTCAGGCGGACGTTCTGACCGATATAAAAGAGATCCTTCTCCGTATGGAGGAGAATTCAAAGAAACAATAAAAAAGACGCCGCCGGCGGCTCCGCGATGCGGAGCCGCCGGCGGCGATTTTTTTATTAAACGGCCGAAAACGGTTGTCTTTTGTTACAGCCCTTACGTTAATTCAGCTTCACGTCGATGTAAACCGGGCAGTGGTCGGACATGTAGACGCCGAGGTCGGTGTCGAAGATCCGGTGACGCAGGACCGACACGGTATCCGACGACACGACGAATATGTCGATCGGGCTGCCGCTCCCCGGACGCTGTCCGGGATCGTTGTGGAAGCTCGCAAGTCCGGTCTGCTTGACCTTAGCGAGCGTGAAGGCGTTCTTCAGTCCGCCGGTCTCAAGCATCGTCACCGACTTCGCGCTCGGGGAGGCGTTCATGTCCCCGCAGATGAATACGGTCAGCGATTCTCCGTATTTTGCGCGGAGTTCCGCGGTCTTCTCGAGGACCACGCGGGAGTTGTCTTCGCGCCACGCGGCTCCCTCGACCCCGTTCGTCATCTTTTTACCCAGCACGCCTACCGTGTCGTAGGAACCGAGTATCAGAGCCCAGTGGCCGTTGAGGAAGGCGAAACGTTTGCCGTCGCTCTTGCGTTCAAGCACGACCCAGGCGTAGGATTTTGTGTTG
>JAGDAM010000094.1 GCA_017959485.1 Clostridia bacterium | reverse complement strand
GAACCGACTCCCGCCACTATGCCTTTTTGAATCAGTCCGTAGAGCCATTCGGGAACGACCGGCTCGCCCTCTTCGTCAAGCAGCGCCATGTCGAGCAGCGCGGGAATTCCGGGGACCCAGACTCCGTCGTCCGCCGGATCCGGCTCGTCGAAGCTTCCTCTCGCGGAGAAGTATTCGACGGCATCCTTAAAGCTCATCGCGTTGGTTGTCTCCTCATCCGCTCCGTCGGGTATGTCCGAGAAATAGACGTCGATCTCGCTTTCTTTGAGCGTTTCTTCGTCGGCGACCGTGTATTTTACCGAGGTTTTATCCGAAGAGAATCCCCTGATTTCGGCAAGGAAGGCGTCTTTGTCGAATTCTCCGTCTTCAGCGTCGAAGGAGAAACCGAAGGCGTCGAGCGCGTTGGCCGCGGCGGTGTATTCGTCCGCCTTTGCCTCGGCCGCCGCCGAGCCGATTCCGAACAGATGATAACCGTCTCCGAAGAGTCCGTCGTTCGCCCAGTCGGTCGCCCAGGATCCGACCGTCACCATAGAGATGTAGTACACGAGGAACATGACTGCCGCGAAGATAGGCAGGCCGAGCCAGCGGTTTGTGACGATCCGGTCGATTTTGTCGGATACGCTGAGCGCGCCGCGCTCCTTCTTTTTGAAGCAGGCCTTGATCAGTTCTCCGATGTAAATATATCTTTCGTTTGTGATAATCGATTCGGCGTCGTCGTCAAGCTCGCTCTCGGCGGAAACTATATCCTGTTCGAGGTGCGAGAGAACGTCGTCGGAAAGCCCGAGCTCGTCTCTGACCTTGTCGTCCCGCTCGAAGAGCTTGATCGCGTACCATCTCTGGCGTTCCTCGGGAAGGCCGTGCAGCGCCGCCTCCTCTATATGTGCCAGCGCGTGCTCGACCGGGCCGGAGAAGGTGTGCGTCGGGACGGTTTTCCCGCTCTCCGCGGCCCTGATAGCCGCGTCGGCCGCCTCTCTCACTCCGGTCCCCTTGAGCGCCGAGATTCCTACGCAGGGGCATCCGATCCGCTCCGAGAGGGTTCTAAGATCTATCCGGTCGCCGCTTTTTCCGACGAGGTCGATCATATTGACCGCGACTACGACCGGTATTCCGAGCTCGGTCAGCTGAGTCGTAAGATAGAGATTGCGTTCAAGATTGGTTCCGTCGACTATGTTGAGGATGGCGTCGGGGCGCTCTCCGATCAGATAGTTTCTCGCCACGACCTCCTCGAGCGTGTAGGGCGAAAGGGAATAGATGCCCGGCAGGTCGGTGACGGTGACCCCGTCGCGGCCTTTGAGCCGTCCTTCCTTCTTTTCGACGGTGACTCCCGGCCAGTTTCCCACGAACTGGTTGGAGCCGGTCAGGGCGTTGAACAGCGTCGTTTTGCCGCTGTTGGGATTGCCCGCGAGAGCGATTCGAATATCCATTGCGATTTCCTTTCTTTTCAGCCTGTTAGCCGGTGCTAATATAAGTAAGCGGCCGCTAACTCAAACGGCTTTTAATAACGGGGCAGTCCCCGTTTTCCGACGTTTTTTTCTTGTGATCACTCGATCTCGATCATTTCGGCGTCTGCCTTGCGGATTGAAAGCTCGTAGCCGCGAACCTTGATCTCGATCGGGTCTCCGAGCGGCGCGACTTTGCGAACGAAGACCTCGACTCCTCTCGTTATCCCCATGTCCATGATGCGGCGCCTTACGGCTCCCTCGCCGTGAAGCTTTATCACGCGTACCGTCGAACCGATTTTTGCCTGTCTCAGCGTTTTCACTGTTTTCTCTCCTTTTCAGATCATTATTCTGCGGGCCATTTCCTCGCTTATCGCGATTCTCGACTCCTTGACTTTGACGATCAGGTTTCCGCCGAGACGGCTGACGACGGTTGCCGTTCCGCCCGCGGTGAAACCGAGGTCGCACAGATGCTTTTTGACTTCCGGCGAACCGCCGATTTTTTTGATAACGCATTCCTCGCCGGACTCGGCCAGCGCCAGAGGAATCATAGCTGTCACCTCTTTCCCGGACTGTTTCCATCCGTTTCGTTTTTGCCAATATTATAGTTAGCATCAGCTAACTTGTCAACAGTTTTTTGAAAAAAGTCAAAAAAATCGTGTTTTTCTCCGTTTTACTTGATTTTTCGGCGATTTCTTTGTATAATTTGGATAAGATTATTATTGAGGTGCAGGTCATGTCTCTACTGGAATCGGGCGAGATGTATCTTGAAACGATACTCATTCTGTCAAAAAAGAGCCCGGCGGTCCGCGCTATAGACGTCGGGGAGTACCGCGGGTACTCGAAGCCGTCGGTCAGCCGGGCGCTATCTCTGCTCAAAAGCGGAGGATATATCACCGTCGGTCGCGGGGGCGCCATCTCGCTTACCGACTCGGGCCGGGAGATTGCCGAGGCGATTTACGACCGCCACGTCACCCTGACCGAGATACTCGTCTCGCTCGGCGTCGATCCCGAAACCGCCGCCGAAGACGCCTGCAAGATGGAGCACGACATCAGCGACAGGAGCTTCGAGGCGATTAAGAAGCACTTGAGAGAGAAGAAAAAATACTGAATTATGAATAATGAATGATGAATCGGATGCTTGGATAATTCGGAATTCGGAATTCATAATGCGGAATAATTGACGGACGAATAAACGTTAACAGTTATTAATGCGTATGCCGCAGGGCGGCCATCGGCCTGCCGCCTGTAAGAACGATAACCGCCGAAGCGAATTGGTGATATCCCAAATACCATAAACGCGTGCCTTCCCCGAAACGGGGATGCCTCGCCTTCGCCGAGCCCGGGTGACCGCGAGAGCGGTGGATTTACAATTTGCCT
>JAGDAM010000093.1 GCA_017959485.1 Clostridia bacterium | reverse complement strand
GGAGTGAAGTTCGGATATCATGCGGTTGCGCGTCGGAACCGGATAAACCGACGTATCGCAGTTGCCGAGTATGTTATTAAAGATAATCCTGTATTCTCCGTCGCGGCCGTCGTAATAGTCGGGTACGTCTGTCGCCGCCGACGAAAAGCTGAAGCCTTCCTCGAGGACTACGTCTCCCTTGAAGAGAGTTCCGGTCAGATAGATGTAAGCCGCCTCGTATCCGTGCATGCAGGCCGCCGAAACGGTCAGAAGTCCGCCGCTCACGTCTATCCTGAAGCCGTGCTCATCCGCGACCTCGGCGGTCCCTCCGAACACGATCCCGGTATGGTTCTCGGTATACGGAGCGACGTTCGCCTGCATCAGATACCCTCCCTTTTCGGTCATCCACTGTCCGAACAGACGGGCGTATCTCTCGGCCGAATAAGGGGCGGAACGGATATACAGCAGCTCGGCCGACGAGACGTCGGCGCCGCAGATACTGAAGGATGAAAAAGGATAGTTTGAAAAGTTAAAAGTGCGGTCTTCCGCCGAAGTGAGAGTCAGCGACTCCCCGCCGCGGCTCTTCTGAAGCATCAGTTCGACGAATCCGCCCGACGCCGACGAGATTGCAGAGGAGGAAGTGGCTACCACCAGGTATTTCTTTCCGCGGATCCCGTAGAAAAAGTCGCGGGAGCGCATCGACGCCGCGGCTTCGCGGCTCTCCGCGCGCGACGTGAGTCCGACCAGCACCTCGGGCGTATCGGCTCCCGGATCCTTCACCGCGTCGCTTACCGTCGTAAACTCGACGCCACAGACGCGTCCGAGCGCCTTGGCGATCTCGCGTGCCGATGCCAGCACCTCTGACGAACAGCCGTAAGGATAGACTACCGGGACCGGTTCGCCATCCGCGACAAAATCAAAAGAGAGTTCGACCGGTTCTGTATCCTCAGCGAGCGTGTCCGACCCGGTTTCGCCGGTGCCGGTCCCGGAACCGCTACCGGAGCAGCCGCAGAAGACCGCCGTCAGCGAAGCGGCCAGCAGAAAAATCGATAAAAGCGGCACAGCGCGCGCAAATCTTTGAAGCGTCCTTCTTTTCAATGCCCGTTTCCTCCGTAAAGGTCAGTGTGTTCCCTCGAAATACTTTTCCATAACGTCGCGCACCGGAAACGCCGCGTTATACCCGTGCGAGCTCTTCTCAAGCACGCAGGCAACCGAAATCACCGGCGCATCCAGCGGCGCAAACCCGATAAATATTCCGTTGTCGCTCTGTCCGGTGATCTTCGCGGTACCGGTTTTTCCTCCGGTCCTTATCGCGAATCCGTCGAAAGCCGTCACCGAGTCGTTCTCGTCGACGACCTTGCTCATGGCGTTTATCAGGACCGAACGGATATCGTCGGGTATGCTGACCTCGCAGACGATGCCCGGATCGCAGATATTTCCCGACTCGGAGCCGAATTCCCGGTCTTCAAGCAGAAGATGCGCCGAATATCTCTTTCCTCCGTTGAGCACAGTGGCGAGATAACCTGCCAGCTGCACCGTGGTAAACCTGTTGTATCCGTGTCCGATGGCGGGCGCGAGAGTAGATCCGCCGGTCCAGGTTATTCCGTTGTTCAGTATGTAGTCGCTGTCCGAAAGGATTCCGGGATTCTCCCCGATCTCGATACCGGTCCGCTGCCCGAGCCCGAAGCTGCGGCACCAGTCGCAGATCCGGTCGTTGCCCATCAGGCGTCCGACTTCGTAAAAGAAGCAGTTGCAGGAAACTTGAATCGCCCTCGTGACGTTGATAGTCCCGTGATTGGCGTGATTGTATGAATAGACCCAGCACTCGGGCTGATAGTCGTCGTAATAGGTGTATCTGCCTTTAGTGGTGATGAGCGTGGACGCGGTGAAGGGCTGGCCGTTGGCCATCTTCGTTCCGTCGATGAGAGCACCCGCGGCGACGCAGACCTTGAAGGTGGATCCGACCGCGTATGCGCCGTCGAAGGCACGGTTGAAGAGAGGGTTCGCGGGAGTTTCGATGAGCGTCGCGTAATCCTCCCCGAAGGTCGAAAGATCAAATGTGGGGTAGGAGGCGGCGGCAAGGATCTGTCCTCCGGTCACAGTCTGCACGACGATGCTCCCGCAGTCGCACTCCTCGCCCTCGTTGACGAGCTGTTTTTCCTTCGCGTTCTCGCTGATGCGCTTAATATTGTTTTCGAGAGCCGTCTCAGCCGCGATCTGAAGATCGATGTCCAGAGTGAGACGTATATCTCTACCGTTTTCCGGCTCCCTGATAACCTCGCGGGAGACTTCCCTGCCCTCTTCGTCGGTTATGACTTTTATCTTTCCGTCGAGTCCGCGCAGAATCTCCTCAAACGCCTTCTCGCATCCGTCGATTCCGACGATCGCGTTGGCGGGATAGCCGAGCTTCGCGTAATACTCGGCGTCCTCGGCGAAGATGCGCCCGACTCTCCCGAGAATGTGAGAGGCGTATCCGGGATAGCAGTATATCCGCCTGGTCGTCGTCCGGACGTCGAGTCCGCGGATCCCGCGCTCCTCAATCGCCGTTATTTCTTCGTCGGAAAGTCCGGTGATCACCGTCAGCGGCTGGTCGGGCGCGAAGCGCTCGGCTTCCATTTCATACCTGATCCTTATCAGATCGGTCATCTCGGAATCGGTGTAGAGCGGATTCCCTTTTTTATCGGTCAGCGAGTATTTTTTACAGATAGCGGCGACGAGTTCCCGGGCGTCTGCGTCCTCTTTGGTTTCGAGCTCGCGGCAGATTCTCTTCTTGACCGCGAGTATCGAATCGCGTCCGAGCAGCACGCTGTCGTACGAATAGGACGGATAGCTTCCGATCAGCGGATAATAGTAGGTCTCGAATTCTTCGCTTCTGCCGAAGAGATCGAGGAGTTCCATACAGTCCAGGATATCCCTGTTCTCGGCGGCGTAGGTCGGAGCCATTCTGCCGTAGTCGAAGACGAGCGACTTTTCGTATTCGTTGACCACGAGCGGCTTCCCGTTGCGGTCGTAGATCTCGCCCCGGACGGCATACACGGTATAGACGTTCTCGTAGGTTTTTCCCGCGCCGGGGCTCTGCTGCTCATCCTCCGCGGCGGGAATAACGAGAAGAGCCACGGAATAGACCGCGACGACCGCCAGAAAGACCGCGAGCAGCGCGACCATCCTGACGACCGCCTTTTTTCTCGGGGCGTCCGCCGACGCCGGGGCGGCTCCGCGGAGATAATCTACTCCCGCGCGTTCTGATTCCGCGTACCTTATATTGCGTTTCTGTTTTACAGGTTTCATACGGTCATATCACCGAAAAAAACGAAAGAACGGTCAGCACTGTTCCCGCGATGAAAAAGATCGCGACTCCGGGCGACAGAAAAACGGTGTCTCCTATCTCGGAGCGGCTCACCGGTCTCGTCCCGGAGGGCAAGGCGATCTTTCCGCGCCTGACGATCATCAGTACGACTCCTGCAACGACCAGTCCCATCGTGACCGCCGACAGAAGCCCCGAAAGTATAACGTAGGGCAAAAACCGAACTGCAAGCTCCCCCGCCCGGCCGATCAGTTCCTCGTCTCCGACACCGGAGGAGGCGATAAGCTCCGTGATCTCGTTAAGCTCCGCGATACCTTCGGCGTCAACGGCGAACGAGGAGATCATCGCCGGAAGAAAGACCCAGAACAGGTTAACGACCGCGTGGACCGCTATCGGAACCCAAAGCTTCTTAGAGATAATATACGCCGCTCCGAGAACCAGACCTATCGCGAAGGAGGTCGGTATCTGCTCCGCGTCCTGCCTTGAAAGGGCGTAAACCGCCGCCGAAAAGAAAACGGCAAGCGCTCCGCCCCGGTCGGCAATCCCGCCCGCCAGCATTTTTCTGAAGAAAAACTCCTCGGCTAAGGGGAGAATCAGAACCGAAACGACAAAGAACACCGCCGCTCCCGCGGCGTCGGACGGCAATGCGCCGGTGTCCGCGGAGCTGTCCGAATTCGCGGTAAAAAACATCGACAGAGAGGACGCGACGTATATGAATAGCGCGGAAAAGGGAACCGCGAAAAGAAAAGCTTTCCCGGATCCGACTTCTCCGACGGATTTTTCCCCCGTCCCGGCGCCCCACGCGAGGCGCAAAACGACGGCTCCCGCGGCGAGAGCCAGCAGATACCCGCAGAAGGACAGAAGAAACCACTTTCCGAAATCGGTCGGATCGTATCCGGGAATCATCCTCCGGAAGCCGTATTCAATCAGAAATTCTACGCCTATCACCGCGGTGCATCCGAGGCCCGCGAATGAAAAAAATCTTCTGTTTTCCGATTTATCGCCGCTTCCGGCGTTTGCGTTTCGGTTTTCTTCGTTTCGTTCAGTCATTCTGTTTCACCGTTCCGGCGGCTCCGCCGGAGAAGACGCGCACGGCGAGACGCGTCAGTAAATAGTTCGGATAGGAAAATACCAAAGTTAGTATGAACTCGGGAAGCAGCACCCCGAGGAGGATTGCCGGCAGAGTTGCCGAGACCTCGGTTACAACCAGCCGGACGGCGGTAATCAGGCTTCGGAGAGCCGCGGCAGCGAGGATGAAAACCGACCAGGTCACAAAATTCCTCTTAAGAGTCTTCCCGGCGATAACCGCGGCGAAATACCCTGCGGCGAAGTAGAATACGGGAAGGATTCCCGCTCCTTCGGCTCCGAGCGCGCCGAGGAAAACGCCCCCCGCGATTCCGCACGCCGCGGCGCTTTTTTCACCGTCGAAAAGCGCGATTCCGAGCACGGCCGACAGAATAATATCGGGTATCGCGGGAAAAACGGCTGCCGTCGGGAAAAACGAGGACTGAAAAGCGGCTTCCAAAAACAGAAGCAGGCAGAAAAGCACGATCTTAACGGTGTCGCGAAGCGCCGAGGGCTCGCGCTGCCCGCGGGTTCCACCGGTTCCGTTAATCATCGCCCGGTCACCCGTCGAACGCCGTGATTACCATCACGCGCGACACGCTGTCGAAAGATGCGGCCGGACGCAGAAGCGCCGTCATGGTTCGCGAACTCCCGTCGAATTCGACCGAGACCACCTCGCCGATATAGATGCCCCTCGGATAAAAACTTCCGACCCCCGAAGTGACGACCCGGTCGCCCGGAAGCACGTCGGCTCCGGCGTCTATCCCGGTCATCCGGCAGAGACCGTCAAGGCGGGTCTGAAGTCCCCCTTTGACGACTCCGTGCGCTCCGCCGCGCTCGATGTATGCGCCGACGGCGGCTCCCGCCTCGGTGATCGCGCGTACGCGGCTCCAGGTCGCTCCGACTTCATATACGTATCCGAGCAGGCCGTTCGAATCGATAACAGCCATATTTTTTTCGATCCCGACCGACTTCCCCGCCGAAAGCGTGTATACCGTCGAATAGTTGGTCGATTCGCGGCCTACGACCGAGGCGTCCTGGAATACGAAGTCGCTGTGTTCGGCCTTCGTTCCGAGATAGTCGCGGAGGAATCGGTTCTCCTCCTCGATCAGATGCGCGTCGTATATCTTGGCGAGGTTCTCGTCAAGCTCTGCGCGCAGGCGCTCGTTGTCGGCTCTTAAGCTGTCGATAGTCGTAAAATACTCCGAATAGCCCCGAAGGCCTTCGCCTATCTTTGAAAAACACCACTGGAAAGGCGTCGCGACCGTCTGAAGCGCCGAACGGACGTAGCTGCCCTGCCCCATGGCAGCGAGCACCGCCGGAATGATAGACGCGAGGATCGCGACGCACAGGGCAATCAGGAAGAATCTGTTTGTAAATAGTCTTTTAAAGAAATTCATCTCTCGGATTTATCTGCCCCTGAAATCGAGATATCCGTCGGCGGGATTTTCAAGCATTCTGCCCAGCCCGAGCGCGACGCTTTCCGCGGGCTTCTTGGCGACAGTCACCCGCACACCCGTCTTTTCGCTGATTATCTGCTTCAGTCCGCCGAGAAGCGAACCACCTCCGGTCAGCACGATACCGTAGTCAAGAATGTCCGCGCTGAGTTCGGGAGGGGTGTTCTCGAGCGTCGCCTTTATCATCGAAAGGATGATGTTGACCGGCTCTTTGAGCGCCTCCCTGATCTGTCCCGAACTTACCGTCATAATCCTCGCAAGTCCGGTCTTGAGATCGCGTCCGCGTATCTCGGTCTCGCCGCGGTCGGCGGACGGATGGACCGAACCGACGGTTCTCTTCAGCGCTTCCGCGGTCCCGTTTCCTATCAGCACCTGATGCTCGCGGCGCATATAATGGATTATCGCCTCGTCGAAAGAATTCCCCGCGACGGGCGTGGAACGCTTAACCACTATTCCGTTAAGACTTATCACGGCGGCCTCGGAGATTCCTCCGCCGATATCGACTATCATCGAGCCGCGCGGCCCGTCGACCTTCAGTCCCGATCCGATCGCAGCGGCGATCGGTTCCATGACGAGCAGAACCTCTTTCGCGTCCGCCTCGTAGGTCGCGTCCTCTACGGCGCGTTTCTCGACCTCGGTAACCACGCTCGGCACCGCAATCGCGACCGCGGGTCTGGATATAATCCCTACCGCTCCGACCTTTTTAAAAAACTCCTTGAGCATCCTCGCCGTCACGTCGAAGTCGGCGATTACCCCGTTCTGGAGCGGACGCTTCGCCTCGATGCTGTCGGGAGTCCTTCCGATCATCTTTCTCGCGTCGTCGCCGACGACCACCCGGCTTTTCTGAAGGTCGGTCGCCACGACCGACGGTTCGTTCAGCACGATTCCCTTCCCCTTCATATAGACGAGGGTGTTGGACGTGCCGAGATCTATTCCCAGCTGTTTTGACATCTGATTTTCCTTTTGCGGATTTCTTTTGAGATAATACCGTTCGGTTCGCGTTCAGCAAAAATCTCTGAGCGTGATCCCCCACTCCCGGTCGAGCAGGCGGTCGAGCGCGAAGACCGGCATTCCCATAACGTTGAAATAGTCGCCGGATATCCCGCTCACGTAACGGGCTCCGAGGCCCTGAACGGCATACGAGCCCGCCTTGCCGAAGGGCTCCCCGGTCGAAATATAGTAGGCGATCTCCCCGTCGGAAAGAGGGGCGAACCTCACCGACGTCGTTTCGGTGACGCCCGCGGAAACTCCGCAATGCATCACGCAGACGCCGGTATGGACCAGGTGGGTCCTGCCCGACATCGCCTTGAGCATCCTCGCGGCGTCTTCCGCGTCCGCCGGCTTGCCGAGTATCTTTCCGTCGAGATCGACGACGGTATCGGCGGCAAGAATATATTTCCCCGCCCCGAATTCGGGATGTGCGAGGGCTACCGCTCCCGCCTTGCGGGAAGCGATGATCAGCACCGCGTCCGCCGGTTCGGTCCCCGGACGCACGCGCTCGTCGGCGTCGGGAGAGCAGACGGTGAACCGGGTCTTCATAAGAGTGAGAATATCCCTCCTGCGCGGCGAGGACGAGGCAAGAATGAGTTCTGGACGCATCATTTTACTCCGGTGGATCCGAAGCCGCCCTCGCCCCTGCCGGTCTCGTCAAGCGTCTCTGCCTCGACGAAATCCGCGAGCAGAACCGGAAGGAAGAAGAGCTGGGCGATCCTGTCGCCGTCGCTGACGGTATAGGTTCGGTCGGAGGTGTTGAGCAGAGCGACGGTCAGCTCGCCGCGGTAGTCGGAATCGATGACGCCGATGCCGTTGGCAAGGCAGATACCGTTCTTTGCGGCAAGCCCGCTGCGCGCGGCGATAACGGCGACGACGGTATCGCCGGGTTCGGGGGATATCGAAATCCCGGTAGGTATCATGCACCTCTGTCCGGGCAGTATAACGCGCTTGCCTCCTTCGAGTGCGGCGCGCAGATCGACGGCGGCCGCTCCTTCGGTGGCACGCACCGGGAGCTCGGCTCCCCTCGTCAGTTTAGTGTAAACCTTTATCTTCACGGCAGACTTCCCCTATCATACAAATATGCTATTATATAATATCACATTTACCCGAAACTTTCAACAAGGGGAGGTGTTTTTTTCGGGTAAAACTTGCAATCGCCGCCGGGTTGTGATAGAATAGGGATGAAAGGTGAGGTATTGCCTTGAAAGCCATGCGCGATTTTGAAATCCTCGGAGTTGCCTTCGACGCGATATGCGAAGAGGAGGCCGCCGGGGCGCTTTACGAAAAGATATCCGGCAGGAGCGGCGACAGCCCTCCCGCCCTTCTCGTTACGCCCAACTCCGCGATTGTCATGAAAGTTAAAAAAGGCGACGCACGCCTCGGCAAATGCCTCGCGGCGGCGGATATTTCGCTGCCCGACGGATCGGGTATCGCCGCGGCGGCGAGACGCGCGGGCGTCAAGCTGCATTCAAGAACGACAGGCATCGGCACCGCCGAGCGCCTTCTCGAGAAGCTGGCGGCGTCGGGCGGAAGCGTTTTTATTTTCGGAGGAAAGCCGGGAGTCGCGGAACGCGCCGCGGAGGCGCTTATCGCAAAACGCCCCGGCCTCACCGTCGCCGGAACCGAGCACGGCTATCACCGGGAGGAGGAATACCCTGAAATCGCCGAAAGAATCGCGGCGGCGCATCCCGACTTTGCCGCCGTCTGCCTGGGTTCGCCGCGGCAGGAGTATTTCCTGTGCGAATACCTGGCGCGGACGCGGGGAGCCGGAGCCGCTGCGGCGCTCGGCGGGTCCGCCGACGTCTGGGCGGGAAAGGTCAGGCGGTGTCCATCCGCCCTGTCGCGGGCCGGACTTGAATGGCTCTACCGGATGATAAGACAGCCGTCCAGAATCAGGATCCTCCCCGATCTCGTCCGTTTCAGGATTCTTACCGGAAAAAGGCGCTTTTTTTCCGAAAGGGCTTGAAGAACAGGCCGTTTTTTGATATAATATACAATAGTTTTTTTCGGGTCCGAAAGGACCGCATCAGGTAAAAAAATAATTAAAACACATACGGAGGACACCCAAATGTCAGTAAAAGTTGC